>JBGSJD010000296.1:0-34589 GCA_041742195.1 Hyphomicrobiaceae bacterium | reverse complement strand
ACCAGCGTCGACGGGGGCGGCGCTGGCAGCCTCCTCGGCCGGCGCTGGCGGCTTCGCGCCGCCCTTCGACACGGCGACCATGGCGGGCCGCAGGATGCGCTCCTCGATCATGTAGCCGGACTGGAAGACCTGGGTGATGTGGCCAGCCGGGACCTCCGCCGACGGCACCTCCACGACGGCCTGATGATGATGCGGGTTGAACAGCTCGCCCTTCGGGTCCAGCCGCTTGATGCCGTGGCGGCTCAGAACCGACAAGAGCTCACGTTCGATCATCGTCACGCCCTCGACGAAGCTCTTGAGGGTCGGTTCCTGCTCGGCGAGCTGATGGGGAACGACGTCCAGGGCGCGCTGGACATTGTCGCCGATGCCGACCACGTCGCGCGCGAACTTCGAGATCGCGAACTTGCTGGCCTCGGCCTTCTCACGCTCGAGCCGCTTGCGGACGTTGTCCATCTCGGCGTGCGTGCGCAGCAAGCGGTCCTTCAACTCGGCGCTCTCTGCCTGCAGGCGGGCGATCAGCTCGGTGATCTGGGCCTCGCTCGCGCTCGCGGGTTCGGCGGGGGTGGAGGATGCCGGGCCACCAGGGGCGCTCGCCGCATCGGCGTGTGGCGTCGGTTCGGTCTCGGCGGGTTGCTTGGTCGGATCGCTCATCGGGCCTCGCTTGTCGCTTGGGGGGCGGCGGGTGTCGCGGACAAAGTCTCAGCGCCGCTTCCAGGTCTGGAGCCGCTTGTCATCCTGCGGAGCGCAAAAATCAAGTCAGGGACTTGCCTATGAGGCGGGCGGTATAATCGACCATGGGAATGATGCGGGCATAATTCAACCGCGTGGGGCCGATCACACCGAGGATGCCGACCACCTTCGTGGTCTCGTCGCGGAACGGAGCCACGATCAAGGAGGAGCCGGAGAGAGAGAACAGCTTGTTCTCGGAGCCGATGAAGATGTGCACGCCGTCGCCCCGCTCGGCGAGGCCGAGGAGATGGGCGAGCTCCTTCTTCGATTCGAGGTCGTCGAACAGCTGGCGGATGCGCTCGAGGTCCTCGATGGCGTCGACGTCCTTGAGCAGGTTTGCCTGACCCCGAACAAGCAGGCTCCGGCGCTCGCCCTGCGTGCCGGACCACGTCGCGAGGCCGGCTTCGATGACCTTCTGCGTCAACTGGTCCAGTTCGGCCTTCGCCTTGGTCAATTCGGCGACGATGTGGTTGCGCGCCTCGCCGATGGTCAGGCTTCGGACGTGATGGTTCAGGTAGTTCGCTGCTTCGGTCAGGGCCGACGGGGGAAGGCCGCGCGGCACCTCGATGACGCGGTTCTCGACCGTCTGGTCCTCGCCCACCAGAACGACGAGGGCCTTGCCCGGCTCGAGCCCGACGAACTCGATATGCTTGAGGCGCATATCCTGCTTTTCGGTGAGTACGAGGCCGGCGCAGTGCGACAGGCCTGAGATCATGTCGCCGGCGTTCGCCAGCACCTGCTCCATCGACTGGCGGCGACGGGCCGCGAGCTGGCTGTCGATCTGTCGGCGCTCGTCCTCGGTCAGGTTGCCGATCTCAAGAAGCCCGTCGACGAACAGCCGGAGGCCGATCTGTGTCGGGAGGCGCCCGGCGGATGTGTGAGGGGCGTAGATCAGCCCCAGATGTTCGAGGTCCGACATGACGTTGCGGACCGACGCCGGGGACAGGTTGATCGGCAGGTGGCGCGAGAGATTGCGCGAGCCGACAGGTTCACCGGTGCTCAAATAGGTCTCGACGATCTGCCGGAAGATCTCCCGCGACCGCTCGTTGAGCTTCTGGATCGACGTCAGTTTTTGTGTCATGCCCCTCATCGACCGCAAATCTGCATATAAAGCGAGGCCTTACACACAGCTAGGTGCAGCCGGCCCCTCAGTCAACGGCCGTCGTACGGCCGGGTCGCGATTCTGGCCCGGCGGGCCGGCAGCGGACGCTTGGGGCCGCGAGGTTGCGGTTGATCCGTCGCGCCCGGTCAACTAGCTTCGCGCTCAAACATGCTGCCGGACTGTGCCGGCCAACCAGCGAGCCCAAAATGCGTCCTTCCAAGCGTCAGCCGGACGAGCTGCGCCGTGTATCCATCGATCGTGCCGTGTCCATGCATGCGGAAGGATCGTGCCTGATCAAGTTCGGCAACACCCACGTCCTCTGTCTCGCGACGCTCGAGGAGCGGGTCCCGCCGTGGCTCAAGGGCCAGGCGCGCGGCTGGGTCACGGCCGAGTACTCGATGTTGCCCCGGGCGACCGCTGAGCGGACGCGGCGCGAGGTCACGACGGGCCATCCGTCCGGCCGGACTCAGGAGATCCAGCGCCTCATCGGGCGCGCGTTGCGCGCGGTGGTCGATCTGCCGAAGCTCGGCGAACGCCAGATTACCGTCGACTGCGACGTGATCCAGGCCGACGGGGGAACGCGGACGGCAGCCATCACGGGTGCTTGGGTGGCGTTGCACGACTGCATCCAGTGGATGCGCCAGCGCGACATGGTCCGCGACGGGGTGATCCGCGATCATGTCGCGGCCGTCTCATGCGGCCTCTACAAGGGAAGCGCAGTGCTCGACCTCGACTATCCGGAGGATTCGAACGCCGATGCGGACGCCAATTTCGTCATGACCGGGTCGGGTGGTCTCGTCGAGGTGCAGGGCACGGCCGAGACCGTACCGTTCAGCGAGCAGAACTTCGCCGAGCTGCAGGCGCTCGCCAAGAAGGGCATCGGCGAGCTGATCTCGCTGCAAAAGCTGACCGTGTCCTGACAATGATGCGAGGGCCGGCGTATCGCGTCGGCCACCGCGCGACTGCGGATGGGAGCCCGGGTCATGGCTGAGCCGTCTCTGAAACCGTCCGGCGTTCTCGAAACGGTGCTCTATGCGCGCGATCTCGCGGCAACGGAGCAGTTCTGGCGGCGGGTGCTCGGTCTCGAGCCGTTCCACACGATGGCCGGGCGGCAGATCTTCTATCGTGTCGGTGAGCAGGTGGTGCTGATCTTCAACCCGGATGCGACGGTCATTCCGCCGAAGGCCGGGACGCTGCCGGTGCCGCCGCACGGGGCGCAAGGCGAGGGGCACGTCTGTTTCCGGGCCTCGGCCGACGAAATCGACGCCTGGCGGGCGCGTCTCGAAGCCGAAGGCGTTGCTATCGAAGCCGATTTCGTGTGGCCAGCGTCGGGCGGGCGATCGCTCTATTTCCGCGATCCGTGCGGCAACTGTCTCGAGTTCGCGGAACCAAAGATCTGGGGCTTTGAACGCTGATGCAACGCAAGCTGCCGCGCGACGGCCGTCTGGTGGTCGCGAGCCACAACCCCGGCAAGCTCAGGGAAATCGGCGATCTGGTCCGGCCGTTCGGTCTGGATGCGGTCTCCGCCGGGACGCTCGGCGTGTCAGAGCCCGACGAGACGGAGACGACGTTCGCCGGGAACGCCCGGCTGAAGGCGCTGCATTCGGCCCTCGCCACCGGGCTGCCGGCGCTTTCGGACGATTCCGGCCTCGAGGTCGATGCGCTCGGTGGTGATCCCGGCATCTATTCCGCGCGCTGGGCGGGGCCGGACAAGGACTTCGCGTTCGCGATGCGCAAGGTTCAGGAGGCGCTCGCGGCGCGTGGTATGACCATGGGGGACCCGGCGCCGCGGGCGAATTTCACGGCGGCGCTGTGCCTTGCGTGGCCGGATGGCGAAACTCAGGTGTTCGAGGGGCGCGTGTTCGGGCATCTCGTCTGGCCGCCGCGGGGCTCGAAAGGCTTCGGCTACGACCCCATGTTCGTCGCGGACGGCGAGACCCTCACCTTCGGCGAAATGGAGCCCGGGAAAAAGCATGCGATCTCCCATCGGGCCAGAGCCTTCAAGCTGTTCGTCGACGCCTGTCTCGGTTGAGGCCGGCCGCGGCGCACCCGGGGCTGCCGGCGTCGTCGCGCCGGAGGCGTTCGCGGTCTACGTGCACTGGCCGTTCTGCGCGCAGAAGTGCCCCTATTGCGACTTCAACAGTCACGTCCGGCACGGCGGTTGGGACGAGCGCGCCTATCTCGACGCCTATCTCGCGGAGATCGTCAGCACCGCGCGTGGGCTTGCGATCCGTGGACCAGTCGAGAGCATCTTCTTCGGCGGGGGGACACCGTCGCTCATGCAGCCCGGTACGGTGGCTGGCATCATCGAGGCGGTCGGGGCGACGTTCGGCGTTTCCGATGGCTGCGAGATCACGCTGGAAGCGAACCCGGGGAGCGTCGAGGCCGAGCGCTTCCGGGGCTATCGGGCAGCGGGCGTCAATCGTGTCTCGCTCGGGGTGCAAGCGCTCGACGACGGGGCGCTGAAGCGGCTTGGCCGGCTGCATTCTCTGGCCGACGCGCTGGCCGCGCTCGACATCGCGCGGGCCACCTTCGACCGGGTCTCGTTCGATCTCATCTATGCCCGCCCCGGCATGACGGAAGCGGTCTGGGAAGCCGAGCTGGCCACGGCGCTGCGGTTGGGCTCCGACCATCTCTCGCTCTACCAGCTCACGATCGAAGAGGGGACGCCGTTCGCCGACCTGCACCGGGCCGGCAAGCTGCACGTTCCCGAGCCGGAGATCGCCGACCGGCTCTATGCGCTGACGCAGGACATGACCGAGGCCGCGGGCATGCCGGCCTACGAGATCTCCAATCATGCCCGGCCCGGGCAGGAAAGTCGGCACAATCTCGTCTATTGGCGTTATGGCGGCTATGTCGGGCTCGGACCCGGCGCGCATGGGCGGGAACTCAGGCCAGACGGTCGGGTGGCGACCGTCAACGAGCGCGGGCCCGAAGCGTGGTTGCAGAGGGTGGCCGCTACCGGGCGCGGCGTGATCGAAGACCAGGTGCTGACCGCCGAGGAGCAGGCTGACGAATTGCTGCTCATGGGGCTCCGTCTGAGCGAGGGGATCGATCTCGTCCGGCTCGGCCGTGTCGGCGGGGTCAGGCCGGATCAGGCGGTGATCGATCGGCTCGCGGGGCTCGGCATGCTCGAGGGCTTCGGGCGGGATCGTATCCGGGCGACGCGGGCGGGCCGGTTCGTGTTGAACGAGGTCGTGCGGCAGTTGTCCAATTCGTTCCGGCCGGACCAGCCCTGAGGTCTGGGTCGAGATCTGGCGGGGCTATTCGACCTTGTAGGTGCGCAGTTCGCGAACCAGTGCCGTCAGCCGCTTCGACACCTCGCCCCCGGTCTCGACGATGACACGCAGCGTGGCGCGGTTCTGGACCAGCTTGTTGAGCGCGTCCTGCTGCTCGCCGAAGCCGTAGAACAGCTGCTCCGGGGCGAGGATCTCGCCGTCCTCGATGGCGCTCATCACGTCGAACGCATTCTGGGAGGCGAGCACCAGCATCGAGGCGATATCGTTCATGAGCTGGTGATAGGACCGGGCCAGCGCCGGATCGATGCGTGGGCCGCAAACGCCGAACTTCAGTGGCGAGGCGGCGGCCGGGCCATCGCCCGCGAACAGCTTGGGGCTACGCTGGAGACGCCTGAAAATCTCCTGCAGGCCCATGCAGCAGGACTCGAGATCCCGCAACGCGACACCAGCCTTGCGGCGCGAGCGTGCGCGGTCGGGTGTCCGCTCCTGGCCAACCCAGTTGATGGCCGCAATCGACGCGATGGCGGCCAGCGCGGAAATCGCCGGGAGCAAGGCAGCCAGCGGATCGGGCGCGATGCGCGTATCGGCATCGTTCGGGGCTTCGACTTTTTGCTGCATGGTCGGTTTCACCGTAGCCGGTCCTCACTGCACGCAAGGCGCGCCGCCTCACCACACACGAATCGCGCGGAGAAACAGGTCGACCTTGCACAGGCTGAACGGCAGCATTGAGATGGCAAAGCGCGCCGTCGGCGGTTTTCCACCGCGATCCACTCGGCGTACCGCCGCCTGTCGTGGCGGACGCGGCCCACTCAGATCCGGTCGGCGACCATTTCGGCGAGCGCCATGGATGCCGTCAGGCCCGGACTTTCGATGCCATAGAGGAGCATCAGGCCGGGGAGCCCATGCGTTTCCTGCCCGTGCAGGAAAAAGTCCGGAACCGGCTCGCCGTCGCGATAGAGCTTCGGACGGATGCCGGTGTAGTCCGGGTGCAGGCGCTCCGGATCGAGGGCCGGATAGTAGGTGCGGATAAACCCCAAGAATTTCTCGATCTTCTCGGGCTTGAAGCTGTAGTCGATCTCGGGAATCCACTCGATGTCGGGCCCGAACTTGCACCGGCCGCCGATATCGACGGTCACGTGCAGGCCGAGCCAGGCGCCGTCCGGCATCGGGTAGATGTGACGCGAGAACGGCGATTTTCCCGACAGCGCGTAATATTGGCCGACGGCATAATAGGTCTCGGGCGGACGGTAGTTGCCGCTCCACGGCAGGGTGCGCGCGAGCTTCGACGCGTGCAGGCCCGCGGAGACCACGAGGCGCTTCGACTTGATGGTGGTCGCCATGTCGCCGCCGACGGCGATCTCGTAAAGGCCCGACGGAGCGAGCCCCAGGCGCTCGACGGGCGTGTTCAGCACGACCTGAGCGCCGTTGGTCTCGGCGTGACCCTGCAGAGCGAGCATCAGGCCGTGGCTGTCGACGATGCCGGTCGAAGGTGACAGCATGGCTGCGACGCAGAACAGCTCAGGCTCGAGCTTGCGGGCCTCTTCGCCCGTCATCGGCTGGAGATCGGTGACCCCATTCCTGATCGCCGTTTCCTGGATGGCCTTCAGTTTCGGCAGTTGGCCTTCCGACGTCGCCACCAGAAGCTTGGTGATGGGCTCGTGATCGACGCCATTCTCGGCGCAGAACGCATAGAGCTTCTGCTTGCCCTCGACGCACAGCCTGGCGCGGAGGGAACCCGGCGGATAGTAGATCCCGGCGTGGATGACCTCGCTGTTGCGGGACGATGTCTCGGAGCCGATAAGGTCGTGCTGCTCGAGGACCATGACCTCCTGCCCGCGAAGGCTCAGCTCGCGGGCAATCGCCAGCCCGACCACGCCGGCTCCGATCACGACGGTTTCGACATCGGCGGTCATGCGTGGCGGCTCCTCGATGGTTCTGCGGGCGCGGTCTGATGACACGAATTCGCATGGGTGAACAGGGCCGTATGGGAGGACGCCGGCTCAGGCGCCGCCGCTACCCACCACCTCGGCCTTCTCGAGAACCGCTTCCAGCAGGACGTCGGCACCGGCCGTCGCCCATTCCGGCTTCATGTTCTCCGCCTCGTTGTGGCTGATGCCATCGATGCACGGGACGAAGATCATGGCGGTCGGGGCAACGCGCGCCATGTAGACGGCGTCGTGACCGGCGCCGGACGAGATCTCGCGGGCCGACAGGCCGAGCCTGGACGCGGCCTTGCGCACGGCATCGACGCAGCCTGCTTCGAACGGCTGAGGCGGGAAGTCGGCGACCGTCTTCCAGCTCGCCGTCAGGCCGGTCGCGGCCGCGATCTCGTCGATGGCGCGCTCGAGGGCGGTGCTCATCGAGACCAGCTTGTCGCCCTCCGGATGCCGCAGGTCGACGGTGAGGAACACCGAGCCCGGGATGACGTTGCGCGAGTTCGGGTAGGCCTCGATCATGCCGCAGGTGGCGCAGGCCGAGGGATCGTGGGCGTGGCCGATGGCATTGACGCGCTCGACGATGCGTGCGGCGCCGAGAAGCGCGTCCTTGCGGCGGCTCATCGGTGTTGGGCCAGCGTGGCTCTCGACGCCTTCGAGGCGGATTTCGTACCACTTCTGGCCGTTGGCTACGGTGACGATGCCGATGTCGGTGCCTTCTTCCTCGAGGATGGGGCCCTGCTCGATGTGCAACTCGAAGAAGGCGTGGACTGGACGGTTGCCGACCTGTGCGGGACCGGCAAAGCCGATGCGGTCCAGTTCAGCGCCCATCGTGTGCCCGGCCGTGTCCTTGATCGCGAGGGCCTGCTCCAGGGTCAGCGCGCCGGCAAAGACGCCCGAGGCCGTCATGGCGGGGGCGAAGCGGGAGCCTTCTTCGTTGGTCAAGTTCACGATCTCGATGGGATGACGCGTCCGGATGTCGAGGTCCTGGAGGGTGCGCACCACTTCCAGGGCGGCCAGAACGCCGAGCGCGCCGTCGAACTTGCCCCCGGTCGGCTGGGTGTCGAGGTGACTGCCGAGCATGACAGGCGGCAGCGACGGGTCCGTGCCCGCGCGGCGGGCGAACATGGTGCCCATGCGATCGACGGTGACGGTGCAGCCAGCGGCTTCGGCCCAGGACTGAAACAGGTGGCGGCTCTCACGATCGAGATCCGTCAGAGCCAGCCGATTGACGCCGCCTTTCGGCGTGGCGCCGATCTCGGCCATCTCCATCAGGCTGTCCCAGAGGCGCTGGCCGTCGACGCGGCGATTGCTTTCCGATCTCGACATGGGGGGTCCTTTATCGCGGTTCGGCATCACATTGCCCTTGCTGCACCGCAGCAGCAACCTTGCTGGCTGCCGCAGGGGCCGCTATAACCCGCCCGCCGCGCCAGGCGGGTCCATCGCCCGGCACCTCATCCGTACAATCAGGAGCCCCAGATGGCCATCGAGCGCACGTTTTCCATCCTCAAGCCGGACGCCACGCGACGCAACATGACCGGCGCGATCAATGCCGTCATCGAGAAGGCCGGCCTCCGGATCGTCGCGCAGAAGCGCGTGCTGTGGACCAAGGCGCAGGCCGAGAAGTTCTACGAAGAGCACAAGGCGCGGCCGTTCTACGGCGAACTGGTCACCTTCATGACCTCGGGCCCGATCGTGCTGCAGGTGCTCGAGGGCGAGGGCGCCATCGCCAAGTATCGCGAAGTGATGGGCGCGACGGATCCGAAAGAGGCCGCCGAGGGCACCATCCGCAAGCTGTTCGCGGTGTCGAAGGGCGAGAACTCGACGCATGGCTCCGACAGCCCGGCCGCTGCCGAGCGCGAGATCGGCCTCAACTTCCGGCTCGACGAAATCGTCGGCTGAGATTTTCGCTGCCGGGAGGCGCGGTGACCGCTCGGCGGTCGCCGCAACTGCTGCGCTGCTACCAATCTGTTCTCGTGCGGACCTACACGCCATCCCGTACCCGCTCAGCGAAGAGCTTGCTAAGCGGTCGCCGATGGCTATAGTCCGCGCCCGAACTCCGGAGAGATGGCCGAGTGGTTTAAGGCGCACGCCTGGAACGCGTGTGTACGTGAAAGCGTACCGTGGGTTCGAATCCCACTCTCTCCGCCATATTGGCTTAGCTGCCGTCACCCTTGATCGTTCTGTGCTCGCTTTCCCGCTGGCATTACGGCGGGGGACAGCGCGGTTTCAAGGGTGACGTGGAGGCGGAGGTGACTTCCCGCCTCCCACCCCCTCCGCGCCGTTCGTCATCTCGCTGCCCTTGTGCCGACGCGTGCGCCGTGTCTCACGCGCTCGGGCGTCTTGTGGACCAGCGTGTCGGCATAACCGACACCCATGCCGCAGGCGCCGGAGTGCTCCTGGACGATCTCGATCGTCGCGTCGTAGGTGTCTTTCCTCGCCCAATCGCGCTGCCACTCGAGCAGCACCTGCTGCCCAAGTCATCGGGACGACGCCTGCCTGCACCATGCGGTCCATGGCGCATCTGTGCGCGTCAGCGGGCGTGCGGCGGAGCAAGCGTGCTCCGCCGTGCGGTTGCGGCCAGGCGAACCCTGATCAGGGGCCCATGTCGAAGAGCAGCACCTCGGCGTCGGCAACGCCCGCGATGCGTAGCGGGCCGGAGGTCGAGACGGCGACGCCATCACCTTCGCGGAGCGCGGTGCCGTTCAACTCGACGGATCCGCGTGCGACCTGCACCCAGCCGCCACGGCCAGCTTCGATCGTGTGCTCGACGCTGTCGCCACGGCCGAGCAGCGTCGCGTAGAGATCGACGTCCTGATGGATCGTGACCGAGCCGTCGCGGCCGTCGTGCGATCCGATCAGCCGCAGACGGCCGCGCTTCTCGGCATCCGTGAACGCCTTCTGCTCGTAGCCGGGCTCGATGCCCTTGCGCTCGGGGATGATCCAGATCTGGAGGAAATGGACCGGGTCCGTCTTCGAGGCGTTGAACTCGGAATGGCGGATGCCGGTTCCGGCCGACATGCGCTGCACGTCGCCGGGGCGGATCACCGAGCCGGTGCCGAGGCTGTCCTTGTGCTCCATCGCCCCCTCCAGAACGTAGGAGATGATCTCCATGTCACTGTGTGGATGCGCGGGAAAGCCGCCGCCGGGCGCCACGCGGTCGTCGTTGATGACGCGAAGCGGGCCAAAGCCCATGTGTTCGGGGTCGTGATAGTGCCCGAACGAGAAGGTGTGCCTGCTATCGAGCCAGCCGAAGTTGGCGCGGCCGCGCTCCTCGGATCTGCGCACTGCGAGTGTCATGGCTGTTCTCCTTGCTTGCGGCGATCGTCGCCTGTTGCTCGGAGAATTGGGCGCCAGTGTTCGGAATTCAATCCTCAGATGATTGTTCAAACTGCATCCATAATGGATACAATGGCGCATGAACAAGCTCGACGCCATGAATGCGTTCGTGAAAGTCGTCTCGCTCGGCAGCTATGCGGAGGCGGGGCGCGCGCTCGGTCTCACGCGCTCCGCCGTCAGCAAGGCGGTGATGGAACTCGAGCAGTTGCTTGGGGCGCGCCTGCTGGATCGCACGACACGTCGGGTGAGCGCGACCGAAGCCGGTATCGCCTACTACGAGAGCTGTCTCGACATCCTCGCCCGCGTGGAAGAGACCGAGATGCAGGTCTCGAGACTTCATGACGAGCCGAAGGGCGTGCTGAAGATCAACGCGCCAGTTTCATTCGGCGTGCTGCATCTCGGACGTCTGATCGCTGAATTCATGGGGCAGTTCCCCGATCTCAAGATCGAGTTGACGCTGAACGACCGCTTCATCGATCCGATCGAAGAAGGCGTCGATGCCACGATCCGGATCGGCGTGCTGGCGGACTCGAGCCTGATCGCCCGTCGTCTGGCGCCCGCGCGCCGTGTTCTGGTGGCGGCGCCGCGCTACCTCAAGCACTACGGCAGACCGAAATCGCCCGACGATCTGGCGCAGCACCGGTGCCTCAACTACGGACATTCGACGATGCTGCAGCGCTGGCGCCTGACGCGTGACGGGGAGGCTTTCAGCCTCGCCATCAATTCAGTCCTTTGCTCGAACAATGGCGATGTGCTGCGCGCTGCCGCCGTCGCGGGGCAAGGTATCGCCAAGTTGCCGACGTTTCTCGTCGGGCCGGATATCCAGGCAGGACGACTGAAGCTCGTGCTCACCCAGTTTCCGCCGGCAGATCTCGGCGTATTCGCGCTCTATGCGCCGAACCGTTACCTCGCCGCGAAGACGCGCCTCCTGATCGATTTTCTCGCTGCGCGCCTGGGGGAACGACCGGCATGGGATGCGTTCATGCTCTCGCGCACGTCGTCACAAGCGTGACGAAGTTGTCCATTCTGCTCTCCTTGGGCGCGATCGAACCCGGCTTGCGCGGAACTGGCCGGACTCGAGAGGCGCACGAGGCGCCAGATTATCGGTCGCATGACCGAGATCACATCAACTTCAGGAGTTCGACATGAGCTATATCAGCGGTTTCGTGGTGCCCGTACCGAACGGCAACAAGGCCGCCTACATCGAGTCTGCGCGGAAGGCATGGCCGCTGTTCAAGGAGTACGGCGCCCTGCAGCACGTCGAGGCTTGGGGAGACAAGGTTCCGACGGGTAAGGCGACCGATTTCAACCGCGCGGTCGATCTCAAGGACGGTGAGACCGTCGTCTTCTCCTGGATCCTGTGGCCCGACAAGGCGACGGCGGATGCCTGCGAGGCGTCGACCAAGACCGACGCCCGCTGGCAGCAGATGGACATGCCGTTCGATGGCAAGCGTATGATCTTCGGCGGCTTCGAGGCGATCTTCGACGGACGCGCCTGACGGATATCGCCGCAGTTTCGCGCCGTGTGCACTTCACCGGAGCGCGTGTCCGGCGGCGCGAACGCGCGCCGCCGAGCGAGCCTAACGATCACTTGCGTGGGCCGATGAATGCAAACATCGCGCCTTGTGGATCGATGGCGTTCACCGAGAACTCGCCGCCGGGAATTTCGATCGGGCCGTGCGCGATCTGGCCGCCGCCTGCCGTCGTACGCCGCACGGCTTCATCGACGTCGGCGACACGGAAATAATAGCTCCAGAGCGACACCGGCATTTCCTGCGGCCGCGTCATGACTCCGGCGAACAGGCCCGGGCCTTCGGCGCGACGCAGCAGTTCGTATTTGCCCATCGGGCCCATATCCATCTCGCTGTCCTTCAGCCAGCCGAACTGCTGTGTGTAGAACGTCATCGCAGCCGTACGATCGCTGGTGGCCAGCTCGTTCCAGGCGCAATGGCCCAAACGCGGCGTGTCATAGGCAAAGGCGCGGCTCTCCTCATCGCTCAGCCCACGCATGACGTAGAACGGCACGCCCTGAGGGTCCGTGACCATGGCAAGGCGTCCGACATGCGGAATGTCCATGGCCGGCATCCGGACCTGACCGCTGGCCTTCGCAATGCTCGCCACGCTGCGATCGACGTCGTCGACCGCGATGTATCCGAGCCAGATCGGCCTGGCGCCACCGGCCTTCATTTCGTCGTTGATCTGCATGAGGCCGCCGACGTCGCCGTCATGCGCCGCGAGGAGGCGATAGTCCATGTCCGGCTGGCCAGAGTTTCTCGGCTTCCAGCCGAAGATATCGCCGTAGAATGCCGTCGCTGCATCGGCATCGGATGTCAACAACTCGTACCAGATGAAGTCACCGTGTCGATTGGCCATTTTCGTTCTCCGGTTGTCAGCCGCCGATGTCCGGCTCTACCAGCTTTGCGAGTTTCAGAAGACTTTGCTGCCAGCCGAGGCAGCACGCTTCACGAGGAATCACGTCGGGGATTCCCTCCTGCGTGATGTTCAACTCGGTGCCAACGGATACCGGCACCAGCGAGATCGTGATTTTCATCTCACCTGGCAATCGCGCATCGTCGAACCTGTCGGTGTAGACAAGCCGTTCGCCCGGCACGACCTCCACATACTCGCCGCCGAAAGAGTGGCTGTCTCCGGTGGTGAAATTGCGGAACGACATGCGGTGCTTGCCACCGACCCGGGCGTCGAGTTCGTGGACGGTACAGAGAAATCCGTATGGAGGTACCCAACTCGCGATCGCATCGGGTTCGACGAAGGCGCGATAGACCTTCTCGGGCTTGGCGGCGAGGATGCGGTGAAAGTGAACGGTACTCGGCATGTTCGCGTCCTTTCCTGGAGATCATCCGATCGCGTTGCGGCTTCCGGAGCGTGGAGCCCCGCCAAGCCATCTACGGAGCGTACCTTTTTGCCAAGGACGATCGAGATCGCGTCAACCCGGTATCGTGAGCAACGGGGCTATCCCGCGATGTCCTGGGGCTTGCCGCGGCCGGCATGTTCGCAGCCTCGGCGCGGCACGCCGGGCAGACCTGCGTAACGCTCGGCTGGTGTTTGAAGTTCCGGTCCGTCGCGCCGTGCCGCAGGGTCAACGGCGGGCCGACTGCTCGAGCGGAACGACGATCAGGCCCTCAGGGCTTTCCGTCACATGCGCGCTGCAGCCGTAGACCTCCGCGATCCGTTCTGCGGTCAGCACGTCGGCCGGAGCACCTTCGGCGGCGATCGATCCGTGGCTCAAAAGCAGGAGGCGGTCGCACCACATGGCCGCAAGGTGAAGCTCGTGCAGGCTGAGCAGCACGGACCGGCCAGATGCGGCCAGCTGACGAAACAAGCGCAATACGGTGATCTGTTGCGCGGGGTCGAGACCACTCGCTGGCTCGTCGGCGACGATCAAGGCCGCGTCCTGAGCCAGCGTTCGGGCCAAGAGCACACGAGTCTTCTCGCCGCCGGACAACTGCGAGATGGGACGAGAGCGCAGATGCGTCACGTCTGTCGCCTGCATCGCCCGTTCGACCGCATCGCTGTCGGCACGAGTCGGGGCACGCAGTCCCGTGCCGTGCGGCAGGCGTCCCAAGGCCACGATCATCTCGGCGGTCATGGGCCAGGCGGCGTCCCGCGCCTGAGGCAGATAGGATACGAGCCGCGCGCGCTCTTTCGCCGGGATCAGGCCCGCTGGCCGGCCCATCAGCTCGATGGTGCCCGATGACGGCACGAGGCCGAGGATCGACGCGAGAAGCGTCGTCTTGCCGACGCCGTTCGGGCCCAGGACACCCACGACCTCGCCCGGCTCGACCGTGGCCGTGATCCGGTCGAGCACCTGACGTGGGCCGCGCGATACCGACAGGTTGCGCACGTGCAAGAGGGTCATTGGCTCTCTCTCCGCGTCTCGAGGACAAGACGGAGAAAAAACGGTGCGCCGATCAATGCGGTCAGAACGCCGAGCTTGATATCCCGTTCCGGCGCGATCAGTCGGACGGCGATGTCGGCGAGAAGCACGAGGACGGCGCCACCTAAAGCGCTCGCCGGCAGCAGAGCGGATGGACGGCCGCCGACGAGGCGGCGCAGCAGGTGCGGGACGACCAGCCCGACGAAGGCGATCGCCCCCGCGACGGCGGTCGCTGCACCAACGGCGATCGAAGCGCCCGCGATGATCAGGAGTTGGGCACGCTTCGGGCTCTCGCCCAATGTGGCCGCCACGTCCTCACCCAGCGTCAGTGCGTTCAGCGTGCGGGCCGACATGGCCATCAGCAGCCAGCCCAGCATCATGAATGGCAATGCGAGCCAGACATGGGCCATCGACCGATCGGTGAGAGAGCCGAGCATCCAGAACAGGATCTCGAGCGCGGCGAACGGATTGGGCGCGAGGTTCAAGGCCAGGGTGGTGAGCGCACTCGCGAGCGAACTGATGGCCACGCCGGCGAGGATCAACGTCAACGTGCCGGCATCGCGACCGGCCAAGAGCCGGACCAGCATGGCGGCTCCTGCGGCTCCCGCCATCGCCGAGAGCGGGAGAGCAAGCGGTGCCACGGCCGCGGCGCCGAAATAGAAGGCGAGGACTGCGCCGAACGACGCGGAGGCGCTGATGCCCAGCACGCCTGGGTCGGCCAAAGGGTTGCGCAGATAGCCCTGCAATGCCGCTCCCGCAATGCCGAGCGTGGCGCCGACCGATGCGCCGAGAATGGCCCGTGGCAGGCGGATTTCCCACATCACGATGCGCGCCGGCTCGGTGCCGCCTCCGAACAGCGCCGACAGTGACGCACCAATGTCGAGCGCCGCCGGACCGACCAACAGGGAGCCGGCGAACGCGACGACCAGCGCGATGATCAGAAGCGCGAAGACGGCGCGCATCATCTGGCCTCGCGACCGGTGGCGGCGCGGGCTGCTGTCGCGAGGCGACGTGCCGCCTCGATCGTAAAGGGCAGACCGCAGATCCATTCATGGTCGGCGATGACGATGGCGCCGGGAGGGCGGGGGCCGCGTGCGAGAGCCGGATGATCGAGGACGCTCGTCGCCTGTGCGTTGTCGCCGCCGTAACGCTGACCGGTGACGATGATCTCCGGGGCGTTCATGACGAGGGACTCGAGCGGCAGCCGGGCTGTTCCGGTCAAGCCGAGGCGTGTTCCGAGGTTGTCCAGAGCCGCGAGTTCGACGATCTCGGCCGCGAGCGTGCCGCGGCCCGACGTGTAGCTGTTGGCGTGGTAGAGCGCAGCGAGCGGCTTGCGGTCACCGTGGCTCGTGCGCACGGCGGCGACCTCGTGGTCGAACGCTGCCACCATGGCGTCGGCGCGAGGGGACTGGCCCAGCAGGCGGCCCATGGCAAGGATGTCTTTCCTGATGTCGTCGAGCGACGCCACCGGCGCGAATGTCTCCACGCGAACACCGAGGCGGCGCAGGAGATCGATGGTGACGCGGGTCGAATAGGCTCCCGCGAGAACCAGATCCGGCCGCATCAGATAGACTTCCTCGGCGTGACCGTGGTTGACGGCGAGCGCGCCGGCGCGTTGCCAGAGGACGGAGAAGTTTCGCTGGCTCGCCATGTGCGAAACGGAGGCGAGCTGGCCTTCGTCTGCGATGAGCATGGCCAACTGGTCGGTGCACACATTCATCGAGACGACGCGCCGGGGTGGGCCATCCGCCGACGCGGTGGCGCTGCTCGCGCCGAAGAGCAGGGACAGCAGGAGCGCAGCGAACCAACCTTTGCCGAGTGTCACGCTGCGTCCCGTTCCTCTCGTTGCCCCGTCGTGCCGGCGGCTGCGTCACCGGGCGTACATCACGAGCCACCCGGTGTGTCGCGCCGGCCTTACCTGTATTTTTCCCAGTGCGCCGTCGAGGGGTCCTCGAGCTTGATGCGGAACCCGGCAAACGCCGCGAGACCCGGGGTGTTGTAGCCGTAAATCTCCTGATAGTCCTGATC
The DNA here is from genome assembly GCA_041742195.1 of Hyphomicrobiaceae bacterium. Taxonomy (GTDB): domain Bacteria; phylum Pseudomonadota; class Alphaproteobacteria; order Rhizobiales; family Hyphomicrobiaceae. The sequence goes on along the minus strand of JBGSJD010000296.1, from coordinate 18,323 downwards.
GAGGAGGTTCTCGCCGCGCACGAAGAGCTCGACGCGCGGATCGATCTTGTAAGTCAGGGCCGCGTTGACGAGGAGGTAGTCGTCCAGCGTGACCCGCGTCGATGGGAAGGTGCCGAAGTTCAGGTCGGCCACCTGTCCATTGTAGATGGCGGCCAGATTGAAGCTCCCCCTGCCGCCAGCGAACGTCGCCGTCAGGTCCGCGCGGGCGGCATGCGGCGAGCGGCGGATCTCGCGCACGCCGTCAGGGTCGCGGGAGTCGAGATAGGTGTAGCTGGCGCCGAGAAAGAGCCACGACAGCGGCTGCGACTTGAATGCGACCTCGACACCTTCACGTGTGCTCTCGCCTGCCAGATTACGCAGGGTGTAGACGGGAAAATTCGTGAAGTCGGCCGCGATCTCGTTCTTCAGGTTGGCACTGAAATAGGTCACGTCCAGCACCGTCCGCGAGCGGGAGTCGAACGTGAACTCGACGCCTGCATCCCAGCCGATGCTCTCTTCCGGCGTGAGGTTCGGGTTGCCGACGAAATTGTTCAGGACGCTTCCGAACTGCTCGAACATGCCGGGCAGCGCAACGGACGTGCCGACGCTCGCGTGCGGCCGGATGCCGATCTCCGGGATCGGAATCGAGACGCTGGTGCGCCAGGTCGTGAAGTCCTTGAAGGCGTCGTTGTCGTCGTGGCGGACCGACGCGGAGAGGAAGACGCGGTCGAAGTATTCGCCACGGTATTCGGCGACGAAGGCGTTGCGCTCACGCTCGCGGCGCAATCCGTCGGTGAACGAGGCGAACGGCGTGAAGGCGTCCATCTCCTTCTCGGCGAGACCGGACACGGCGTGGCGCGCGCCAAGCAGGCCGGGAGTCGCGAAGCGATAGGTCGCGAGATACCCGATGCGCTCGGCCTCGCTCAGATTGCGGGACGTGCCGAACGCCGACTTCGTGACGCCGTCGGACTCGTTGCGATTGGCGCGAAGGACCTGGGTGAAGGCCCCGTCTGCCGACTCCCACTTCAGGTTGACGCCGGCCAGCAGCACATTCGTCTCGTAGGAGCCGATGCCGTCGATGGCGCCGTAGAGGCCGGTCAAGGGACTGACGCCCTCGGGATCGGTGTTGGCGAAGCGGGTGGTCTCACGCACCGAGAAATCGACCGTAACGCCCGGGAGTAGCTTTACGCCGCCCTTGAGCGCCAGCGAGCGCGAGCGCCAAGGGTCCTTCTCGGAGCCACGCTCGGCGATATTGAAGCCGTCGGAGCGGCGATGCTGGGCCGAGGCGGAGAGCCACGCGCGATCGGTGCCGCCCGATGCCCGGATGGAGCCGCCGCGTGTCTCGAGGCCGCCGATCTCGCCTGTCGCCTCGACGCGGATCGGTCCGCGGCCGCTCCGCGTGACGACATTGATCACACCACCGATCGCCTTCGAGCCGTAGACTCCGGAGTGTCCGCCGCGGATCACTTCGATGCGCTCGATATCCTCGGTTGGCAAGTCCGCGAAGTCGAACTCTCCGCCGTTTGTGGCATTGGCTTCGATGCCGTCGATCAGCACCAGCGTATGGTTGCCTTCGGCGCCGCGCATGCGGATCTGCGAAACGCCGCCGTAGCCGCCGGATGAACTGACCTGGACGCCGGGAAGACTGCGGAGGGCCTCGGCTGCATGGCGAACCTGCTGGGCGCGAAGTTCGGCGCCTGTCACCACTGCCACTGCGGAACCGATCTTCTCGGAAGGAATGCCGACCAAAGTCTCGCCGCCACCATCGCCAGCGCCGGAGGACGGTTGTGATGCTTCGCCTTCGGGCTGGGACGTCGGCTCGGTATTGCCTTGGACCGAAGAACTGTCGGAGGGCCTCACCGAACGTTCGGTCTGGCCACCAAGGGTGCCGCCGGTGATGACCACGCCGGGCAGGCGTGTCTGGGCCGCTGCCGGATCGGCAGCGAGAGACAGCAGCGCGATCGATGCGCCTGCAAGCAAGGTGATCCGCTGGCGGTCGGGCTGCGTTGCGTCACGTGTGCAGTTCAATCTCATTCTGGTTCGGGCTCCCCGATGATGGCGAACCGGGATGCGATCGGGTCGTCACGCTCATGCATCGACGGAGGCCGGACACGGCCCCGCAAATGCCTGAAGCGTCTTGGTGTGCGATGTTTGCGACTTTCGTCACGCAGCGCATGGGTCGACCGATCCCGGTACAAACACGGCATTCGGTCGCCACTGCGTTACCGCATCCACCGCGCCACCCGCACGAGGGAAGAACGACCATGCTCGGGCAGGTCTCCTGGCTTACGGCTCTGACGCTTTGCCTGCACCTTCCCAGCAAGGGCCATCCCCTCACCAGTGGTTAACGCAGGAAAGCTCGCCGCTTACAGTTGCGGGGGCAGCCGCGGCATCGACCAGCAGAAGCTGATGTCACCGCGTTCCCATTTCATCCGCGGCTCGAACGTCCGCAGAACCTGAGCACCGTGAGGATAGCATCCTGTGTCACAAACGCGTCAACAGCATTGTCGATTGGCAGATTCTAGATTGTGGATGCGTGGCTTCGCGGCCACGACAGCCCTGGCCGTGTCCGGGCGGGCCTTCCAGTCGCCGGTCGACACACTGGCACGCTCGCAGGGAAGAGCCGATCAATCCCCACCTGGCGACAGGCGGCCTGGCAGCGCGAGCAATTCGCCCATCAGCTTTTCTGCGGTCAGCGGCTTTGCCATGCGGCTATGGCCGCTCAGCTCGGCCGAACATCGGGTCAATGCAGCATTGGAGCCGACCACCATCACCGGAACCTTGTCGGTCTCGATCGAAGCGAGCAGGTCGGCCACTTTCTCCTCCAGCCCATCGAGATCGACAATCGCCAGCAGATAATCGTGGCCCTTCAGACGCCGCTCGATCTCTGCCGGATCGCTGACGGGGCCGACGGTCCCAAACCCAAGGGTGCCGGCCATTTCGTCGAACCGATAGGCCTCGAGCGACTGCTGCTGGACGATGAGGACGTGATCCGGTTCCGCATTGCGCGGAGTGCCCTGGTTCACAGCCAGCGACTGACGCTCGCGCCCAAAATTGAAGAGGACCGGCGCTGGGCCGGGCTGTTCGCGGGGTATATCGATCGTGATGCGTGCCGTGAGGCGATCAGGCTCAAAGCTCGTTTCGGCCTTGATCGACGGCAGATGATTGAGGCGGTCGAGAAACTTCAATCCGAAGCCGCGACCACGCGTCATGCTATCGTTCATCGTGCCCGTTTCGACCCACTCGAAGCGAAGGATGTCGAGATCGTCGCTCGACTCGACCAGCCATCGGATCGCAACCCGGCCAGCCTGTCGCGTCAAAGCACCGTGCTGGAGCGCGTTGGTGGTCAGTTCGTTGATTGCGAGCGACATCTGTACCGCCACCTGCGGCGGCAGGAAGACATCCTCACCTTCATAGGACACAGCCGCGGTTCGCTCTCCGTGCAGCACGAGCTGGGCCCTGATCAGTTCCTCCATCGGCGCGCCGATCCAGTTCGATTCCGTCAGAATCGAGTGGGCGCCGGCGAGCGCATGAAGGCGCCCGTCGAAGCGGCGGGCGAATTGAGCGACGGTTTCCGATGTCTTCGCCGTCTGATGGGCGAGTGACTGGACGATCGCGAGCGTATTCTTGACGCGATGATTGATCTCCGCCAGCAGCAGGTCACGGAGGTGGTCCGCATGCCGGCGCTCGGTGATGTCGCGGTTGGTTTCGAGGATCACGTCGCGGCCACCGACACGGATCAATTCCTGGCGGCTTTCGACCCAGACCTCGGAGCCGTCTGCCGCCTTGTGCAACAGTTCGCCGCTCCACGATCCTTCCTCGATCAGGAATCGCTCGAACTCGGCGCGTGGCATCGGATGTCGCGTGGCCAGAAGGTCGTGACTGATGCGGCCAAGTGCTTCGTTGCGCGTGTATCCGTAGAGATCCACGCAGCCGCGATTCCAGTTCAGGATGCCGCTCTCGCGATCCCAAACGAGGATGGCTTCGTGTGACATGTTCACGACGCGCGCGAGCTGGCGCAGGCGCTGGCTCTGCTCGCGTTGCTCGGTGACGTCCGTATTGGTGCCGCAGTAGAGCACCGCCTTGCCCGTTGCGTCGTGCAGGGGGCGAGCGCGCGAGAGGAACCAGCGATAGTTTCCGTCGCGGCCGCGTAGCGGAAACGTGTCTTCCCAGTTCTCACCGCGCTCGAGGGTGGCGACGAAACGGCTGACCACGCGGTCGAGATGTTCCGGGTCGTGCGCCTGTTGCCAACCGCGGCCCGTCGTCTGTTCCAGCGTCAGGCCGGTGTAGTCGAGCCAGCGCTGATTGAACCACGAGATGTTTCCGTGGGGATCGCTGATCCAGGCCAACTGCGGAATCGTGTCGGCAAGAGCGCGGAAGCGCTGCTCGCTTTCCTTCAGGTTCGACTCGACGGCCTTGAGGTGCGTGACATCGCGCGAGGTCGACATGATGGCGACGATCGCGCCGCTCTCGTCGCGTATCGGGCTGATGAAGACGTCCCACCATTTGGGTGTCCCCTTCGCTGTGGGGCACGGCGCGGACAGGCGAACCACGGCGCCCGACTGCGCGGTGGCCATCGCCTGTTCGACGGAGTCCCTGTAATCGGGCGGCCAGAATTCCGGCCAGCGGACGGATTTCACCTGCTCGATGTCGTCGATTTCCATCAGGCAGCGGCCGTTGTGATTCATGAACTGCAGGCGGCCATCGAGAGACAGAATCTTGATGCAGTCGGGGCTCGCCTCCAGCAGTCCGGTGTCCATCCTTCTTTGCCCCGCTCGCGCTGGCGTCTGCACTCGGCGACGTCAGCCGTCTTGTTGTGCCGTCCAATCAGGCTGCAGCGCCGCGGCGTCCGCCCCCGGCCTTCACATCGAAAAACAACGCCTGGCTGATCACGGCTTTCACCATTTCCGGCTTGAACGGTTTCGTGATCAGGAATGCAGGCTCTGGGCGCTCGCCCGTCAAAAGGCGCTCCGGATAGGCCGTAATGAAGACGACCGGCACGTCGAGGTCGCCGAGGATCTCGTTGACGGCGTCGATACCCGAGCTGCCGTCGGCAAGCTGGATGTCGGCGAGGATCATGCCCGGCTGCTGGCGCTTGCCGAGATCCACGGCTTCCTTACGCGTCGCCGCGATGCCGACGACCTCGTGGCCGAGATCGGTGACGAGGCTCTCGATGTCCATGGCGATGAGCGGTTCGTCCTCGATGATCATGATGCGCGCCGCGATCTGCGCCGCGATTTCACGCGATGCTTCGTCGATGAGGGTCAGCACGTTTTCCTCGCTGCGCTCCATCATCAGTGCGATCTCGGCGCTCGAGAAATCCTCGAGGCCTGCCAGCAGGAACGCCTGGCGCGACGCTGGCGCGAGCGTGTCGATCCGGCGGTCGGCTGCGCTCAAGGGGCCTGCCTCGGCGGACATGGTCTTCTGGTTGACGGGAACCGACGACCAGATCTTCAGGAGAGCCGAATAGGCCGCGACGCGGTGGGGCAGCGACGTATCGTAGAGGCTCCGATCGGCCACCAGTGCCTCCAGCATCACGACGATGTAGGCGTCTCCGGCTTCCTGCGAGCCGCAGAGTGCGCGGGCGAAGCGGCGCAAGTATGGGAGTTGCGGTGACAGTTGATCGGCAAGCGACTTCGGCATCTTGCGGTTCTCCAATGTGGCGACCACCCCGTGGCGGGGCAGAGGCAGTGCCGTGCCCAACGCCCTAACGCCCGGGGGGCCGGACGGTTCCCGTCCGCGTGCAGAGAATTTCTCGCGATCGCGTCACGCCTTGCCCAGGATGGCACGCAGCATCCAGATCGCCTTTTCGTGGAAGGCCAGGCGCTGCGTCAGAAGGTCGGCGGTGACGAGGTCGTCGGATTCGTCAGCCAGCAATGCGGCTTCGCGCAGGCGCTTCGTCAGCTGCTCGTGATCGTCGACGAGGTGGGCGACCATCTCCTCGGCGGTGCGATTAACCGTCTCCTCTTCGACCGATGCCTTGTCGCGCAGTGCGGACAGGCTCAGCGGGGCGCGCTTGCCGAGTGACCGGATGCGCTCGGCGATCTCGTCAACGGCGGCGAAGAGGTTGGTGTAGTGCGCCTCCGTCAATTCGTGGAGGGGCAGAAAATGCTGACCGACGACGTTCCAATGATAAACGTGGGTCTTGATCAGCAGGATGTAGCTGTCGGCGAGTACCGGGACCAATGCTCCTGCGACCTTGCCGCGATCGCGGGCGCCGAGACCAGTGTCGAGCGTCTCGATCGACGCCTGTCGCTTGGCTTTCTCACTCATAACGCAGTCCTTTCTCATCGGTCGCCCGGCACATCATGTGTATGTCCATGCCGAGCGGCGGTGGCGATGCGGCCCGTCTTTGTGGCCGTCGCCGTGGCGTTCACGAGGTGCGAACGGCCTCGCCAGAAAACGTTTCCGCGAGTTCGTAGTTCCCGCTCTCGTATCCGAGCAGGGCTGCCAACCGAGTTCGGGCGCGGCTCACGCGGCTCTTCATCGTGCCGACGGCGCAGCCGCACATCTGGGCGGCCTCTTCGTATGAAAAGCCCTCGGCTCCGACGAGCAGCAGTGCCTCCTTCTGATCCTCCGGCAGGCCAGAGAATGCCGTATTGAAATCCAGCAGATCCATGTGCCCGAGCTGTTCGCCACGGGAGACGAGCATGGCCGCACCATCGCCGTCGACGTCCTGTCGCTCCCATTTGCGCTTGCGTCGCTCGGAGAGGAACGTGTTGCGCAGGATGGTGAACAGCCACGCCTTCAGATTGGAGCCTTCCTCGAAGCGCTGGCGACTCTGCCACGCCTTGACAAGCGTCTCCTGCACCAGATCGTCGGCGTGCTCCGACGATCCGGTCAACGATCGGCCAAACGCGCGCAAGTTGGGCACGAGAGCGGCCAGCATCGCCGGAAAATCTTCTGACGCGGCACTGGTCATGAGGAGCGCTTTCCTTTGCTCAAGTCGGCCAGCAACTCGCTGAAGCGGTCGGGGATCGGGGCCTTGAGCATGTCGCCGTAAAGGCGCTTGAGCTGGGAGGTGATGGCGTCCTGAGCTTCCGGAGCCAAGGCCGCATCGCATTTCGTGGCGCTCCCGTCGACGGCCTCCTTTCCGGTGCCGGTTGCGGACGTGTCGTCATTCGACTGAGGCATGACTTCGGGCTTTCTCGTCTTGTAGCCGGTGGAAGGCGAAACGCGTGTCCCCCCGGCCGAGTTCCATCGCTCGTTGCGGCAAAGTGTCAAGACGACCGACCAGACGCCTCGACTGGCGCATCGGCCATCGCTTTCGATCGGCCAATGTCATGATATATAATAGTAAACTACGTTACAGCCAGATCCGGACCGGCGTCGCGCAACGGGTCGGTCGGTGGGTCATCGAGGCCGTCGGTCACCGCCTCCGGTCGACGGGTCAGAACGTAGACCGCCACAGCGATCATGAAGATGATGGGCAGGTTCCGGATCGCGTGCCTCAGAACCACCGGGATGGCCATGGGGGCCGCACTCGCGAGCAGACCCAGGGCCCGTCCACTCTCCATCATGCCGGCCAAGTTCGGGGCGCTTTCCGCCGACGCGGCCTCGGCTTCGCTGGCGCTGGTCGAGACCGGTTCGGCGTCGCCCGTCGTGTGTGACGGCCGCCGCAACTCGATCACGATCGCGGTCACGACGCCGATCCCGACAAAACCTGAGGCCAGGATGAGATCGGCGACCTGGCTGCCGTATCGGTCGGTCAGCCAGGTCGACAGGGCCGAGACTGCAAAGCCCGCCGCGACGAGGAAAGGAACGGCGACGACGATGCGATTAACGACGACGGCGACCGCATCGTCGACGCTGGCTTGCGCCTGTCGCATTAGGCTTGCGAACATGGCCCTCTCCTCTCCGTGTGGTGATCGACGTCAGGGGCTGCGGCGCGTCAGGATTTCCAGAGCGCGCCGACCACGAGACCCAGTGCGGCCGCGATCGCCAGAGTGGCCATCGGCTGCTCCTTCAGAGACTTGTCGATTGCCGCCTTCACGTTGCCGGCGACCTCGGTGACGCGCTCGCCGGCGTCTCGGCCCTGGGCTCCGATGGTGCGCACGGTGGCGTCAGCCTCGTGGATCACGCGATCCACCTTCTCGCCAGCCTTGCTGGCCAGTTCGGAGGCGGCCTCGCCAAGCTTTTCGGACATGTCGCGGGCCGTGCCCGCCGGGCTGGCGCTGGTGATGCTGGTGTCCTGATGGGCGGCGTGGTTAGCCATAGCTCAACTCCTCATTCTTTCGAGATTGCGAGGCTTCGGGGCTCGATGGGTGTGCGATGCGGTATCGTCGACCGCTGCCTTGATAACGCCGAGACCGCCCCTGCGTTCCGCCGTGTGGCGCGTTTTGTGCGCGGATTTCGCTTCGCACGCTATGCGTGGCACCGTGATGCGTTCTCGATGCAGCCGCATATGAAAAAGCCGGCCCGAGTTTCGACTCGAGCCGGCTCAGGGTCTTTGTTGCGCTGGCGCCGATGGCTACCTTGCGCGGCGCAGAAAGCCAGCAACGACCGAGACGACAAACAGGACGATTGCGACCCAGAAGAGGATGCGTGCGCCTTCCATCGCCGTGCCGGCTACTCCGCCGAAGCCGAGGAATGCTGCAACCAGGGCCACGACCAGGAAGACGATTGCGTAGTGAAGCATACTGCCCATTTTATTTCTCCAGTGCCGGGACGTGTTCTCGATATCGTGTCAAACTCGCCACTGTGAAATTGGTTGCCGCGATAATTCCAGATCCGATCGTTTCAATACATGTCGTCGTGATCGCTCCGGCCTTGGGCGTGTTCTTGAATCCGGCGGCGCGTGACTGCCGAAGGGACGCCGATAGGAAAACACCGCCGCCCCGCCCGACGATCTGTCGGACGGGGCGTCTGCCTTGCTTGCGGGCCTACGGGGGGGGTAGCCCGCTTCAAGGCCTTCTCGAAGGCCGAGGGTTAGCGGCCGAGCTCGCGCTTGACGGCTCCGGTCGCCTTCTGGGCCTCGCCTTTGGCTTCCTGGGCAAGACCTTCGGCCTCCATCTCCGTCGAGCCGATCGTCCGGCCGAGGGCCTGTTTCGCCTTGCCGACGGTCTCGTTGGCATGGCCGGAGATCTTGTCGGCCGTGCTCGAGTTGGCCGCGCTCTCTACGGCGTCCTTCGCGTTTTCGGTCGCTTCGCTTACACGTTCCTTCGCCTCGCCGTAAGCCTTCTGGCCTTCACCCTTGATCTCCTGGATCTTGCCTTCCGCCTGGAGTTTCTCGGAGCCGACCAGCTTGCCGATGCCCTGCTTGACCTTGCCGATAGCCTCGTTGGCGTGCCCCTGAATCTTGTTGCTGGTGCCAGACATACGAATTCCTTTCATCGAGATTGTTTTCGTCAGAGCCGACGTCGTGCGGTCTACCGGCGCGCGAGGCGCGTCTCGTCACGTCGGCTCCGATGGTCGATAAACGGTCGGTTGAGAAAATCGTTCCCGATAATGCATGAAAATCTGATCCGAAAACGAGATCCGCTGCATCTTCGAGTTTGGAAGATGCAGCGTCGTTCTATGCGAGGCGATGCAACAGAATGCGAGCTATCGCGTTTCACCCCGGCAGTCCTGTGTCCCACGGCACGACATCGGTGGATCTCGTGTCCAGTGTCGACGCCTGGTCTGCTCCAGCATCGAGCCCCGTTGGCCAGGCCTGCAGATCATTGCGAGGGGAGATCACGATGCCGCTCTTGGCAGACAGTCTGCGCAGCCTGCACGCATCCATCACCGTGTTCGCGATCGTGGTCGCTGGATTGGCACTCGGGCGCGACATTCTGCTTCCGATGGCGCTCGCGATCGTGATCGCGTTCGCGCTGGCTCAGATCGTTACGCGGCTCGCGGATCTGGGCTTGCCACAGGCGGCTTCCGCGTCTCTCGTACTCGTGAGTGCGATCGGAACAACGGTCGCGGCGTTCATCGTGTTGAGTTCGCAGCTGCTGCAGATCACGGCGGAGTTGCCCGCGTATCGCGCGAATATCGTCGAGAAGGTGCGGGCCGTCAGCGGATCCCAGGACAACAGCATCATCCGGCGCGCGGTCGTCGCCATCGATCTCCTAGAAGTGGAGCTGCAGCGGGAAATCAACAACGGGGCTTCGACGGCCGGTTCGGCGCCGCCGTCGAAGTCTGGCAGCGACGCCGATCCGGGGCGGGTCGTCGTCGTCAGGGATGGCGGGCGCATGGGCGCAATTGGCGACTGGCTCGTTCCCGCGGGGCAAGTGGCGCTCACCATGCTCTTCACGGCATTTCTTCTGTTTCAGCATCAGGATCTGCGTGACCGACTGGTTCGGATCGCCGGCATCGACAATCTTGTCGGGACGACGGCTGCGATGTCGGACGCTGCGGAGCGCCTCTCCAAGCTGTTTCTTGGACAGGTGATGCTGAGTGCGGCCTATGGCGCTCTGGTGGCCGTGGTCCTGTTCGTCATCGGCGTGCCCAGTCCGTTGCTGTGCGGCGTGATCGCCGGCCTCATGCGGTTCGTGCCTTTCGTCGGCACGGCGATCACGATGGTGCCGCCGATCCTTCTCGCGGCCGGCGTCGATCCAGGCTGGGCGATGGTGATCTCCACGTTCGCTTTCCTGCTCGCAGGCGAAATGATCATGGGGAATGTCGTCGAGCCGTTGGTGCTGGGGAAGCGAAGCGGCCTTTCGCCATTCGCGATGGTGGTCTCCGCCAGTTTCTGGACGCTCGTCTGGGGGCCCGCCGGCTTGCTGCTCGCGGCGCCGCTGACGCTCGTCCTCGTCGTCGTCGGGCGACATCTACCGGCGCTCGAGTTCTTCAGCATCATGCTGGGCAACGAGGCGGCGCTGCGTCCTGACGAAGAATTCTATGGGCAATTGCTGACGCGAAACGGCGACCAACTCGCGGCTCAACTCGATGACGTCCTCAACCCCGTGCATATCGTCGATACCGCCGACCGGGTCGTTCTGCCGGCGCTGGCGCTCGCCGGCCTCGATTTTCGCCGGGGGCGGCTCGATGACAGCCGGCTCATCAAGATGTCGGCCGCTATGGCAGAGGTCTCCGAACTCGCGGACGCGTACGCGGCTGCCAAGACGGATGAACCGGCGCGAGCGCCAAAGCGGGCGCTTGTCCTGCCGGCACGCGGCAGCGTCGATCGAGCGGCCGCGGACTTCCTGTCGAGCTGCCTCCGGGCATCGACGAATTGGGAGATCGTCTCGGCCGGCACGTCGTCGGGGCTCACCGCGCTTGCGAGCCGGGGTGGCCTCGATGTCGACGACGTCGTGGATGCGGTCGTTCTCGTCAATCTCTCGCATCTGGATCAGGGTCACATCGGACTTCTGATGCGCCGCGCGGAATTGAATTTTCCGAAAGCCAAGTTGATCGTTTTCGAAACCGAAGGCGGGATGGCTGCGGATCGACCGGATGGCGGTCATGCAGGGATCTACTCGGTCGGGAAGGTCGCCGATGCAGTGAAATTGTTTCCAGCCGGGGTTCGGAATGCCGTTGCCGCTGATTGACGATGTGGTGCGTGGCGGACGCAAAGCCGGAACCTCCCAGCGGCCTCCGCGTTTCATTCAAGCCAATCGGCGATCGACATCCGTCACATCATGCGACCTGACATTCGAGGAGTACGTCATGACCAATATCGTTCTCTGGATCCTCGGGGTGCCCCTTTCGGTGCTGCTGTTGCTCAATCTTTTCGGCGTCCTCTAGTGCGTAGGGCGCCGCCCAGTCCGAAACGCGCGGCGCCTCGCTCATTCCGGATCGATTGCCGGAAAGCGGAAGACGAAGGCAAGGCCCGTGTCTGGCCACGAGCGCTCGATACGACCTCGCATGCCCCGCTCGACGGCTTCGATCACCTTGGTTCCAAAGCCGGTCTGGTCCGTTTCCGACCGGGTGCTGGAACCGGTCTCCGTCCATTTCAGAACGACCAATCGTCCATCGTCGCGATGCTCGAGCGACCAATCGATGGCGACGGCGCCACCCGATGTGGACCAGGCGCCGTACTTCGTGGCGTTGGTCGCGAGTTCGTTGAGAAGGAGGCTCAGGAGCACCGCCTGGTTGCCCGGGAGCGCGACCTTGGGTCCGTTCGCCGTGAGGCGCGGGGACGGGCGGGGTGACTTCGTTCCATCGGCAAAGGCCTTCAGGATCTCGCGAACCAGTTCACCGAGTTCGGGCGCGTAGGCCGGGTCGGGCCGAAGCAGATCCTGCACCGAGGCCAGTGCGACGAGGCGCTCGCGGAACGACGCTGTGAATGCCTGGACGCTGGTCGCATGTCGGGCCGTCTGGGAGGCGAGTGCGGAGACGACCGCCAGCGTATTCTTGACCCGATGAATCAATTCTCCGTTGGCCAGGTGGGCGCGTTCTTCGGCTTCCTTGCGTTGAATGACCTCGGCCTCGAGCTTGCGGCGCGCAATCTCGGTTCGCTCGTGCGATTGAGACAATGCGACGATCATGGTCGCGATGAGTGCCGTCACAACGAGGCCGCTGCTCAATATGAGGCGCGGCTTCGACCAATCGAGCGTCGACGCGAACCGCTGGTTGGATGTGGCCGTCAACGACCATTGCAAGCCGCCGAGTTCGAGCGGGACGGTCGCCTTGTAGCTTGCTGACGACGATGGTGCGCTTCCGGATTCGCTGTCGTAGATCAAGCGGCGGTTGGTTCCGACCTGACTGCCCTTGATTTCGATGCGCATCAGTCCGAGGGAATGGCGATGGTGCTTCTGGAGGGTGCGGTCCAGAAAGTTGCCCCACCGAAAAACGCCATAGACAAAGGCCTTCAGCCGCTGCCGTCGCTCCTCGATCGTCGTCGGAGCGCCGTCGTTGCGGTAGACGGCCATGTAGCCGAGTGAGCCGGGCTGGATATCCTTGGCGTTCTCCTGGAGCAGAATGACGACCGGGGAGACGACCAGTTCGCCCGTGTCGCGCGCCTTCCGCATCGCATCGCGGCGAGTCTGCTCGGCGTACATGTCGAAGCCGAGGGCACGGCGGTTGCGCTCGTCGTCGGGCTCCAGCAGCGTGATCATGGTGTAGAGATCGCGCTCGCCGTCGGCGGTGACGTAGCGGAAATCACTCCGCCCTGCGGCGCGTTTCTCGGTTGCGATGCGCTCGAGTTCGGCGCGCTCGCCGATCTCGACAAACCCGAGACCCTGGACGCCGGGAAAGTTCTTGTCGATCTCGAGGGCGCGGGTAAAGGCCCGCCACGCGGCTTCGTCCGGGCGACCACCGGCGGTGACGAAGCCGGCGCTGGCGCGGAGAATTCCGCCGTAGCCGCGCAAGGTGTCGACAATGGTCTCGGCAATCCGCGATGCTTCGCTGGTGATCGCCATCTCGTGGGCTTCGGCTTCCGACTGGACGGTCAGTTGATAGGCCGCCAACGTGGACGCCAACGCCAATCCGCTCGCCAGGATGGCGATCGCGCCGGGGTAGGCGCTGATGCGCTCGGCAACAGTCGCCAACGCCGTCTTCAATGCGCCTGTTGTCGACACCAATCGGAACCCTCGTGCAGCCGAAACGACGAGCCGAACCCAGAGCTTCTCGATCGAAGGCACGGGCTCCCGGCCGACGAGCGATGGCTTTCGCCGTCAATCAACTCCGCACAAGCATAGTGGAGATCAGGACCAGCGTGTGTGTCATTTGACGCAAGCTGCCAGCGTCAGCGCCGTGTTCATCCCCGATGACCGGCACGACGTGCGCGACGCACGATCCGGTAGATGCGCCGCAGGCGCGAGCGCTCGCGCGCGGACAAGCAGTAGCAACAGCAGCAGTGACCCGCTTCGAGGGCAGTAGCGGCTCGCATGATCATCGATCCGTCGAAAGCCGTCGGTCAGCGCGATCGGCATTTATGATAACGGCGCCACCATGTGGGATTGCCGGTGTCGCGGGCGCGGGCTCTCAGCCACGCACAATCGCCATAGTAATATCCACCTCGATAATGGTAGCCCGGCCCCCAGCCATGGAACTTGCCACGCCGGTGCGGTTTTCCGACATGGATGCCAACGCCTCCGGGGCCAACGTGAACGCTGACGCCCTGGGCTGCGGCTGGGGAAGCGGTGGCTGTGTTGGCGGCACAGAGGGCTGCAAAGCCGGCGGCCATCAGCGCGTACTTCATTTTCGGCCTCTCGTTGCTTTTGGCATTCGAGAGGTCAACGCGCGGCGGTGCGTGTGGTTCCTGCCCGGCGGACCGGGCTGCTCAGAGAAAAGCGTGGCAGGCCGCTCCTTCCATCGCTGCCGCCGTCACTTCTTCGGCGTAAGCTGACGGGCGTAGGTGTGAGCTTCGGCCGGGAAGCTGCGGCTCTTGACCTCCGTTGCGTACTCCTCGATGGCCGAACTGATCAGGTTGCCGATCTCGCCGAACTTCTTCACGAACTTCGGGACGCGCGGGGAGAGGCCAAGCATGTCTTCCATGACGAGGATCTGGCCGTCACACGCCGCCGACGCGCCAATGCCGATCGTGGGGATCGGGATCGCGGCGGTGATCGTTGCGGCGAGTTCGGCCGGGATTGCTTCGAGAACCACGGCGAACGCGCCCGCATCCGAGACGGCGCGCGCATCGGCCTCCAGCGCCGCGAACTGCGCGTCGGAGCGCCCCTGGACCTTGAAGCCGCCAAGCGTGTTGATGGATTGGGGTGTCAGGCCGATATGGGCCATTACGGGAATTCCGCGATCGACGAGATAGCGGATGGTTTCGGCCATGTGGCGACCGCCCTCGAGCTTCACGGCGCCGCAATCGGTTTCCTTCAGCACGCGGGCTGCATTGCGAAAGGCGATGGACGGGCTCTCCTCGTAAGAGCCGAACGGCATGTCGACGACGACAAGCGCGCGCTTTGCACCGCGCACCACGGCGCGGCCGTGCATGATCATGAGCTCGAGGGGGACCGGGACGGTCGTCTCGTAGCCGTGCATGACCATGCCCAGGCTGTCGCCGACCAGAAGGAAGTCGCAGTGCGCATCAGCGAGGGCGGCGGTGTGGGCATGATAGGACGTCAGCGAGACGATCGGTTCCCGCCCCTTCCGCGCGGTGATGTCGGGCGCGGTGACGCGGCGTGACGGGGCGGCGGGCTGACTGGACATGGCGCGTCTCCTGCTCGATGGGGCCCGCTGCAAGCGCGGGTGATCTTGTTGTCTGCCGCAAATCCTAGATGCTCTCGCCCGGTGCGCCAACGTCGAGGCCGCAGCCCAGACCTCACGCGAGCGCATGTCTCGCCGCTGGCCCTCGCCAGCCGGCCGACGGGCATGATTTGAACGGCGCGACGAATGGCCTAGGATGGGGCGTTCCACCAGAAACCAACGGATTGCCGCGCCCATGGACCTGCAGCTCATCGACGTCGCCGTGGCGGACGGCATCGCCGTCGTCACCATGAACAATCCGCCGGTCAACGCGCAGAACACGCAGTTCAACGTCGAGATGGCGTTTGCGTTCGACATGATCTCCGACCGGAAGGACATCCGCGTCGCCGTATTGACCGGAGCCGGAAAAGTGTTTTCGGCCGGCGCCGATCT
This sequence comes from Hyphomicrobiaceae bacterium, assembly GCA_041742195.1. Classification (GTDB taxonomy): domain Bacteria; phylum Pseudomonadota; class Alphaproteobacteria; order Rhizobiales; family Hyphomicrobiaceae. The sequence goes on along the minus strand of JBGSJD010000296.1, from coordinate 2,885 downwards.
CAAGTCTCGGCCGGACCGATCGAAGGCGGGCGAGCGCTGGCAGCACAACCGTCGTGCGCGGGAGAGCTATCATTCGATCCGCGAGTGCCAGAAGCCGGTGATCGCCGCCATCAACGGCCCCGCGCTCGGGGCGGGGCTCGCGGTCGCGGCATCGGCCGACATTCTCATCGCAGCCGAGGAAGCTCGGCTCGGGCTGCCGGAGATCGATGTCGGGCTGCTCGGGGGCGGCAAGCATACGCAGCGGCTGTTTCCGCATTCGACGCTGCGGCGGATGATGCTCACGGGGTACCGGGTGCCGGGGGCGGAACTCTATCGCCTCGGCGTGGTCGAAGCCTGCGTCCCCAAGGCCGAGTTGATGCCGCTCGCGATGAAGATGGCGGCGGAGATCGCCTCCAAGAGCCCGGCGGCGATCCGGCTTGCCAAGCGGACGCTCAACACGATCGAGGACATGTCGCTGCGTGACGGCTATCGTTACGAGCAGTCGATGACGACGGAACTCGGTGATCATCCCGATTCCGTCGAGGCGCGGACGGCATTTCTCGAAAAGCGCAAACCGAAATTCGCGGACTGAAGCCGACCGCTCGCGGGGGGAAGGCATGGCATCTGTGGAGTGGCGCCGGATGGTCGCGATGCGTGCTGCAGCGATCCGGCCACTGGTGGCAGTCGTCGTCTGCTGCGGCCTCCTGCTGGCCTCCGCCGAGGCGGCGATCAAGTTCAAGCGGAGTGGGGATGCCACGCTCGGCGGCGCCGATGCGCTGGCCGGACTGAGAGACGCCTGCGAAGTCGCGGACGATCACATCTGGGTGGATGTCCAAGGGAAGGGCGAGTGCATCGTCATCCATGCGACGTCCGGCTTCGCGACGGCCGACCAGGTCGTGCTCTATTTCGAGGGCGATGTGCCATCGGCCTTTGCGCGCCGGCCAGCACGGCTGCGGCAGCATCTCGACGCGATGCGGCGTCTCCTCGCGTCCAAGGCGCAGACCTACAAGCTGCCGTTCGCGCTGGTGGCTCGGCCGGGGACGTTCGGCTCGACCGGCAATCACGCCGACCGGCGGATGCTGCGAGAGCATCTCGTCATGACCGCGGTCGTGCGCGGGCTCATCGAACGCAATGGCTATTCGGCCGTCACGCTCGCAGGCCAGTCCGGCGGCGCGACGCTGGTGGCCGCGATGCTGACGCGCGGGATCGAAGGGGTGAAATGCGCGACGCCGGCGTCGGGCGGCTACGATCTGCCGGCGATGCTCGATTGGCATGCGCGACGGCAAGGGGTGTCCAGCCTGCATCGCGAGCATCCTGCGTCCATTGCCGGAGATCTCAACGTGATGGATCGGCTGGAGGGTGTCGTCGCCGATCCGGAACGGCGGATCTTCGTCATCGGTGATGTGGCGGATCAGGTGACGCCTTTCGCACAGCAGAAGAGTTTCGCCGAGCAGATGGCCCGGCGCGGTCATCACGCGGTGATGGTTTCGGCGAAGGGAACGGGCGCGGAGCGGCATGGTCTCACGGTCGCGTCGCTCACGGCGGCGGGCCTCTGCGCGCGTGGGGCCAGCGAGCGGACGATCAGGTCGGCCATGCCGCGCTGACCGCCCGCTTCGGACTGGATCATGTGGAGGGTCCGGCGGGCATTGCCGCCGGACGTGGCTTCACCTCACAGATCGTTGGTTCACTCGCCCGTCAGGTCGAGGCGGACCGAGCCGCCCAGGTCTGACGAACGCGGTGCGGAGTCGCGGGTCGCATCGAAGATGGACCGGGGCGCGGTGTCGCGCAGGTCGTCGAAGGCGCTCCGCGGCGCGGTCTCGTTCAGGTCATGGAACACGGACCGGGGGGCGGTCTGGCCAAGGTCGCTGAAGTAGCGGTCGGATGCCAGGGCTCCAGTGGCTCCGCCGATGATGGCGATGGCGACGGCGGTCCCGAATGCAAAAGACTTCATGGCGTGGCTCCTAGCTCATGGTTCGTATTTTTGGCGCCTGCCGTTCGGCTGTAGCGCATGGCTGTTTCTTGCCATGACCGCCATATGAGGGATCCTGCCCGGTCCTGACAGGGGGGCTCGCAAGTCTGTGATCGGACTTGAATTTCAGTCAGATGGCCGTGAACGGGGCGTGTCCGTGGGCGGAATGGGCCGCGCGTGCACGAGGTATCTCAGAGGGCCGGGCGTGCGGCTGGCAAATGGCCAGCAGGTCGCGAGGACGAGGTTGTGCCCGGTGGCCGCCGGGTCGATGCCGGACGCATTCCAATCGACGATCGACGTGTGGGTCACGGCATAGGCGTGGCGCGCGCCAGCGGCGTCCAGGATCTCGAGCGCGTCGCCCGGCACGAGGTGCTCCAGGAACCGGAAGTGGGTATCGCGGTGGGCGGCGTAGACGGTTGTGCCGGGGTTGCCTGGCGGTGGTGTCCGCTCGAGGTGGGCAGGACCGAAGGCCAGCGCCTGGCCGCTCGACCCCGCCAGAACGATGGCCTCGGCATCGAGGCGGGGAACGCGGATGCGGGCCGCCGGCCAGGTGTCGGCCCAGCTCCAGGGCTTCACCGGCTGGCCGGTGCCGATGGAGGCCAGAAAGGCGCGCTTGAGAAGGATCTGGGCGAGTTGCGCCTTGGCATGGATGTAGGCGGCCTGCCCCACGAGCACGGCGCCGGCCCCGGCGAGAAAAGTCGCCAAAAGGCCCAGTAACACGGATCGGGCCCCAAGGTTGCGGCGTCGCTTCTGCATGACGTTCTCTCGTGGTGTGGACAGGTCATGGGCGGACAGCGATGACCGCTGGCCGCCCCTGGTGCCGTGCGCGTCAGGCGTCGCGGCGGGCGAGGCCATAAGCGGCCAGTGCGCTCAGCAGAAGGGCCAGCCCGAACAGGAACCGCAACTCGGCATCGGTCGCCGTCGACGGCAGGTTCAC
>JBGSJD010000295.1:0-7628 GCA_041742195.1 Hyphomicrobiaceae bacterium | reverse complement strand
GGGGACGACCGCGCTCGAGGGCCGTGTCGGGCCCATTGACGTCGCTGGGCTCGGGCGGATCTGGCCGACGGGACTCGCTCCGGGGGTGCGCGCGGAGGTCCTGGATCGTCTGATCGGTGGGCGGATCGCTGGCGGGCAATTCCGGTTTGCCTCGGCAGATCAGGCAGGGCAAGACGGCAGCGGACGGCTTTCGCTGTCGCTCACTGCCGAGGACATTGCGCTCGCGGTCTTTGCCGGAGCGCCGCACCTCACGGTGCCGAGGGCCTTGATCACAGTCGCCGGGCCACGCCTCGAGCTGAACGTCCCTGATGGGCAGATGGCCTTCGCGAGCAATCGGCGGCTCACCCTCAAAGCCGGGCAGCTCGTTGTCACGGGCCTCGACCAACCGGTGCCGGAACTCGAAGTCGAAGGCCGGTTGCAAGGGCCGCTGTCGGCGTTGCTGGAGCTGGCGAGCCACGACGCGGCCGGCCTGCTCAGGCCGGATCAGGTGCCGGCCGGTACCGACGGCAAGGTCGACGCGCAATGGCGGGCCGTCATGCCGGCCACCGGGCGGCCGACGTTGTCGGACGTGCGGCTCGACGCCAAGGCGCGGGTGAGCGATGGGCGCATCCCGAACGTGATCGGGACCCACGACGTCACGGGCGCCAATTTCACATTCGGCGTTTCGGAGCGGACGGTCGACGTGAAGGGCGAGATGCTGCTCGCGGGTGTGGTCGCGAAGGCCGCGGGGCAGTGGATCCTCTCCGAGGCCGGCGAGCGGCAGGCGCCGCTCACGATCTCGGCGCGCCTCGACGGGGCGGATCGCCGCCAGCTCGGCCTCGACATCGATGAGTTCGTCGATGGCGAAGTGCCGTTGGAGGTCCAGTTCACCCCCGGTGTCGGCGATCATAGCAAGGTCACCGTATCGGCGAACCTGACGGGGGCGGCATTGATGCTCGATGGGCTCTCCTGGCGGAAGGACCCGGGACGGCCGGCGCGGCTCACCTTCGATGTGGCCCGCGTGAAAGGCAGCCGTTCGCTCGAACTGCAGGGGTTCCGGATCGCGGGCGAAAGCATCACGGTCAACGGCACCATCGTGATCGGGCCGGACGGAAAGGCCGAATCCTACAAGTTCCCCGGGTTCTCACTCAATGTCGTCAGCAACCTCGAGATCGAAGGCGTCAGGCGAGCCGGCCGGGGATGGGACGTCAAGGCCCGCGGCAAGACGTTCGACGGCGCGGAACTGCTGAAGTCTCTCTACACGGTGGATCAGACGGCGAAAGTCCGGCGCGGAAAGCCCGACGGCAACATCGAGATCGACGCCATGATCGATACGGTGCTCGGGGCCAACGACGCGACGTTCAAGGGGGTGCATCTCAAGCTCCGGAAGTCGGGCGATTCGGTTCTGGGTCTCGAGCTCGACGGGCAGCTCGATTCAGGCCAGCCGATCAAGGCGCGGATGACGTCGGGTGGCGGGCAGAACCGCGTCGTGCATGTGACGACGCCGGACGCGGGGCGGGCGCTCCGGGCGATCGGCGTCTACAGCAACATGCTCGGGGGAGCGGGGGAACTCTGGGTCGACCTGGACGGGCGGGGAACGGCCGAGCGCGCGGGGCGGATCCAGGTGTCGCGCTTCCGAATCCTCGGCGATCCGATCGTCAGCGAACTCGTGCAGGGCGCCGACGAGAGCCGTCCGGCGATCGCGACGGGCACGCCCCGGCCGCAGCGGCGTGTCGTGCGCGAGGAAATCCAGTTCGAGACGCTGCGTGGCAGTTTCGCCACGGGCAACGGGCAGGTGGCGATCGAAAGCCTCAATGCGGCGGGTCCGCTGATCGGGGCCAGTGTGCGGGGCAAGATGGATTTCCGGGTCGGTCGACTGTCGCTTGGCGGGACCTACGTGCCGCTGTCGGGCCTCAATCGCGCACTTGCCGGCATTCCGCTCTTCGGCGAGATTCTGACGGGGCCGCGCGGTGACGGCATCTTCGGTATCACGTTCGCGGTCGACGGGCCCATGACGCGACCCAATGTGATCATCAATCCGCTGTCGATCGTGGCGCCGGGCGTGCTCAGAGAAATTTTCCAGATGGTTCCGGACAATCCCCAGGTGACCCCGGCGCGTGAGGGGCCGCGGCCCAAGGGCGGTGGGGCGAGGGTCCGGTCGAGTGAACCGGAGGCGGTGCGGCGCCCGGAGAACGGCGCGCCTGCCGCCAAGTCGCGAACGCTCGATGGGTGGTCGTCGCAGACGGCGCCGGCCAAGGGCGGGCGAAACTGAGGGCGGATCAGATCTCGACCACCACGTAGTCGTCCTCGACCTCTACCTTGAACGTCTCTGCGACGTAGGGCCCTTCGACCAGAGTGGCGCCGGGCTCGACCTTGACGTCGTACTTCATCAGTCGAAGCCGGCGGGGGTCGCACCAGGAGCGACCCGTCTTGATGTCGAATTCCCATTGGTGCCAGGGGCAGCGGATGATCTCGCCCTGACGCGTGTGGCGGTACTCGCCGGGCTCGGACGATTCGACCAGCCCCGTCACGATCCCCTTCGCGAGACTGCCGCCCTTGTGCGGGCAGGTCTCGGAGAGCGTGTAGTACTCGCCCTTGACGTTGAACACGATCACGCCGCGCCCATCGAGTGTGACGCATTTCCTGCCGCCGGGCTCGATCTCACCCACGCGCGCCACGACGTGCCGTGCCATCCCGCATCTCCTTGCCGTCTCGACCGGCACCAAGGCTGACGCGGCGCGGCGGCCTTGTCCAGACCGGGATCACTCGCGGTTGGAGACGGCGGACGCGAGGCCGCCGATGGCCTTGAAGATGCAATAGAGCGTCAGCTCGACCGTCGCCGTCAGCAGCAACAGGAAGAGCGAGCGCTGGCCGAGGTCGTCGGTGATGGCGCCGCGGATCTTGAATTTCACGTCGTCGGGGAGCTGAGTCTCGACGAGCGCGTAGAGCGCATTCGTCAGCGGCAGCAGCTTCGAGTAGAACCAGCCGAGCCAGTCCAGCCGGAAGGCGTGCAGGTAGGCGTAGATGATCCAGACCAGAACGATGGTCAGCGCCAGAAGCAGGACCTTGCCAAGGAACTGGAGAGCGAACGACGGTTTGCGGACGTCGCTGCGAGCTTGGGACATCGTGCCCTCCCTTATGATTGGCGCGAACCTGCAGCCGGATGTGGCGTGTCGCATGCCACGGAACTATGACGCAGGGACGGCGTGGCTTCGTCTTGTTCCGATTACAAGGCGCGTTCGTAGACGACGAGCGGGTGCGCTGGCCCGTCGACGCGGCCGAGTTCGCCAAATCCGCAGCGTGCCATGAGGCGGTGCGCGCGTTCGTTCGGGGCATCTACGGCGCCGAGGATGGCGAACGTGACGCCGTCGGACAGACCTTCTGCGACGATCGCGTCGACCGCCTCGGTGGCGAGCCCGCGTGCCCAATGGCCTGGGGCCAGTGCGATGACCAGTTCGAGGCTGCGCCAACCGATGGCTCGCAGTGCCAGCGTGGCCGTCGACGGGGGGCGGAGGCCGATCAGTCCAACGGGCGCATCATCGAGGGTCGCGATCCGCCAGTAGCGCACGCCTGACGACGGGGCGAGGCTGTCGGCGATCCAGCCGGCAACCGCTTCCCGCGTCACGCACGTGTCGCCACAGAGGAAGCGGCGCACCTCGGGCGCGTGCAGCAGACCGGCAATCACATCGAGATCTTCGACGGCTACGGGTGTTATCCGCAGCCGCCTCGTCTCGATCACGCCGGCCATGGTCCGTTCCCCGTCGAGGCGTGGGCGCTACACTACCGCTCGAACTTCTTGAACTTGATGCGGTGGGGCTCGACGGCGGCGTCGCCGAGGCGGCGCTTCTTGTCGGCCTCGTAGTCCTCGAAGTTGCCCTCGAACCACTCGACGTGGCTGTCACCCTCGAAGGCGAGGATGTGGGTCGCGAGGCGGTCGAGGAAGAAGCGGTCATGCGAGATGACCACGGCGCAGCCGGGGAAATCCTCAAGTGCGGCTTCGAGCGACGAGAGCGTCTCGGTATCGAGGTCGTTGGTCGGCTCGTCGAGGAGGAGCACGTTGCCGCCCTCCTTCAGCATCTTGGCGAGGTGGACACGGTTCCTTTCGCCGCCCGAGAGCAGGCCGACCTTCTTCTGCTGGTCCGGTCCCTTGAAGTTGAACCAGCCGCAGTAGGCGCGGGAGTTGATCTCGCGCTTGTCGGAGAGCTTCATCATGTCGAGGCCGCCGGAGATTTCCTCCCAGACGGACTTCTTGTCGTCGAGATGGCTGCGGCTCTGGTCGACGTAGGAGAGTTTGACCGAGTTGCCGAACCTGATCTCGCCCTTGTCGGGCTTCTCCTGGCCGGTGAGCATGCGGAACAGCGTCGTCTTGCCGGCGCCGTTCGGGCCGATGATGCCGACGATGCCGCCCGGCGGCAGCTTGAACGAGAGATTGTCGATCAACAGGCGGTCGCCGAAGGCCTTGGAGAGCCCATCGACCTCGATCACCTGCTCGCCGAGGCGGGGGCCGCGGGCGATCTGGATCTGGGCCTTGCCGACCTCGTCACGGCCGGCTTCCTCCTGCAGCTTCTCGAAGGCCGTGATGCGCGCCTTGCTCTTGGCCTGGCGGGCCTTTGGCGACGAGCGGATCCACTCGAGTTCGCGCTTCAGGGTCTTGGCCTTCGATTCCTCGGTGCCCTTTTCCGTTTCCTCGCGCTTCGCCTTCTGCTCCAGCCACGACGAGTAGTTGCCCTTCCACGGCACGCCCGAGCCACGGTCGAGTTCGAGGGTCCATTCGGTGATGGTGTCGAGGAAGTAGCGGTCGTGGGTCACCAGGATGACGCAGCCGTCGTACTCCTTGAGGAAGTTCTGGAGCCACGCGACCGATTCGGCGTCGAGGTGGTTCGTGGGCTCGTCGAGCAGCAGGATGTCCGGCTTTGACAGCAGCAGCCGGCAGAGCGCCACGCGCCGCTTCTCGCCACCGGAGAGCTTGGTCACGTCGGCATCGGCGGGCGGGCAGCGGAGCGCGTCGAGCGCCACTTCGACCTGAGCGTCGAGGTCCCAGAGGTTCTCGGCGTCGATCTCGTCCTGGAGGCGCGCCATCTCGTCGGCGGTCTCGTCGGAGTAGTTGGCCGCGATCTCGTTGTAGCGGTCGAGCTTGGCCTTCTTATCCGCCACGCCTTCCATGGCGTTGCCGAGCACGTCCTTCTCGGGGTCGAGTTCGGGCTCCTGAGGCAGGTAGCCGACCTTGATGCCGTCGGCCGGGCGCGCCTCGCCGAGGAAGTCGTCGGTGGTGCCGGCCATGATCTTCAGGAGCGTCGACTTGCCGGAGCCGTTCAGACCGACGACCCCGATCTTGGCGCCGGGGTAGAACGACAGGTTGATGTCCTTCAGCACCTGCTTGCCGCCCGGATAGGCCTTGGACAGCTTGTGCATGTGATAGACGAACTGCGGATTGGCCACGGTGGGCTCCTTTCGTTTGCGCCTTCGGTTGCCCACTTGCGCAACCGGCGCGTGATGGTGGTCCCTTCGGCTTGCCCACTTGTGCAAACCGGCCTGGTTAGTCGGCCTTCAGTTGCCCACTTGCGCAACCGGCCTGGGTTGGTCGGCCTTCGGTTGCCCGGGTCCCGGCGGAGCCGGGCTCCGCCCTGACGCAACCGGGCGAGGCCGGGATGTTTCTGGGATTGCCCGCTATGTAGCGGATCGGGGGGGCAGGCTCAAGGCGGCTGCTCGCGTGCCGTCAGTCGACATATCTGCTATGGTTGGGGCAATCTTGACTTGCAAGCGGGATCGGGAGCCCGGAATGGCCAGCCCTGCCGTCAAACTGATGACTGCCGACGAGTTCATCCACTGGCAGCAGGAGAAGGACGTCCGCTACGAGTTGGTGGACGGCATTCCCATCGAGATGATGACTGGGGCTAGTGACGTGCACGATCGGATCGTCGTGAACGTCCTGATGCTGCTGGGTACGGCGCTGCGCGGCACCCCTTGCCGGCCCACTACGGCCGACATTGCGCTCAGGACCAAGGAGCGCGGTGTCCGCAGGCCTGACGTGACGGTCAACTGCGCCCCGATCAAGGGCGACGTCTACGAGGCGCTGGAGCCGCGTATGGTCGTGGAGGTCCTGTCGAAGTCGAATGTCGGCGTCGCCTGGGAGCGCAAGTTGCTCGAATATCAGCAGCTTGGTCTCGACTACATCCTGCTGATCGATTCGCGCTGCGTCGCGGCCACGCTGCTGACGCGCAGCCCGCGGGGCACTTGGATCAGCTCGGATTTCGACCGTCTCAGCGATGCGATCGAGCTCGATCGGCTCGGTGCCCAGCTTAGTATGGTCGACGTCTACGAGGCGACTGAGCTGTCGGAGGGAGCGCCGGGCGCTGCCACAGGCTGACCGGTCCACGATGACGTATTCCGCCGACACGCCGACAGAGGAACTCTTTCGCATCGTCTCTGGCGATGTGGACGCGGTGCAGATGCGTGATGCGATCTCGTAGTTGTTTCGCCGGGGCGGCGACGAAGTCTACCGAGGGGCGCTGCAATTGGCTCAAGACGCGAGACCAAGCGCAAGGACTGCGGGTGCCAATATCCTCGCGCAGATCGGATACTCTGACCCGGCGCGGTACGAGCCGGATCGGACTGAAACACTGATTGCTTTGCTCGGCGATAGAGAAGCGGAGGTCGTCGCTGCGGCTGCCGCAGCAATCGGACACATCCCCGACGGCGATCGAGCGATCTCGCCGTTGCTTTCCCATGTATCGAATCGAGATCCGCAGATGCGGCAGGGGGTCGCCTTTGGATTGGCGAGGATCGACGATCGGCGGGCAAGCGATGCGCTCATCGAGCTTTCGCGCGATGCTGACCGGGAGGTTCGCAACTGGGCAACGTTCGGACTGGGCTCCATCAGCACGGCGGACTATCCATCGGTGCGGGTAGCGCTCGCCGAGCGGCTCAATGACGAGGACGCTGAGATTTCCATGGAGGCTGTGGCTGGCCTTGCTGAACGAAAAGATGCACGAGCGCTCACAGTGCTTCGAGTGCTGCTGGCGGGAGATTTCGGCGAGGTAACGGCGGGGCATCTCGACGCCTGCGCGAGCCTCGGCGACCCTTCCCTGTTGCCCGGGCTCCTGAACCTCCAGGAATGCATAGCGCCGAACAACGACGCTTATTGGATCCGATGCCTCAACGAAGCGATTGCCGCCTGCAAAGGCTAGACATGGACTTCGCACGAGTTGCTTGCGTCGTCTGGCGGCGAAGCTGCTACTGTCGGGTCATCGCCAGCTTTGGGCGCCATCTGACTGGTGGTCACTGTCTGGACGCCCAAAGTGCCGGCAACGGAATTTGAGGCCAGCATGTCCGCTCCCCACTTCATCTATTTCGCCGATCCGATGTGCTCGTGGTGCTACGGCTTCGTGCCGGTCATGGAGCAGATCGCCACTCACTTCGAGGGTCGACTGCCCGTCCGGCTCGTCATGGGCGGCCTTCGCGCCGGCAATCGAGAGCCGATGCGCGACAAGGATCGCGACTATATCCGGGGCGCCTGGAAGGCGGTGCACTAGGCCTCGGGACAGCCGTTCGACGACGCCTTCTTCGCGCGCGAGGCGTTCACCTACGACACGGAGCCGGCGTGCCGGGCCGTCGTCGCGATGCGGCGTCTGGCGCCCGAGATGGCGCTG
>JBGSJD010000294.1:0-4320 GCA_041742195.1 Hyphomicrobiaceae bacterium | reverse complement strand
TGCGGCGTCGCCGGCGCAGAGACGGCCGGGCGGGCGGGCTCGATACTGGCCGCCAAAGGGGGCGGTGTTGCCGGCCGTGGAAACGCTTTCGGCAGAGGCGGTGGCGTGGTGCGCGCGGTCAAAGAACGTCCCTCGAGATTTCAGGAAACGGCAACACGCGAGATCGCAAGCCCTGTGGGCCCGGTTCGAGTCGCGCCGCCATTGGTGCCACGGAGTGCGGCACACCGGGAGCGACGGCCTCGGCCGTTGATGCAGACCGGCTTCCGAGATCGGCAAAAACTTGGGCGAGGTCAAGGCGTCGTGCACGCGACGTGAACAGCATCCTTGCCATGGTGGTGAGCGGGCCACACTGCTCGACGACGGTCCGGCTGGCGTGTCACAGTCTTCGGCAATGGCAATTCGACGGCGCGCACCTAAATTGCGTCCAGAGTCCGAGCGCTCGGCGCACGCGCCTTCGATTGCGGGCCCGATCCAGGCTCGGACGCGGCACACTCATCTGCGCGAGGCAAGCATGCGGTACATCTGCGATGCAGGGGCGATGACTTGGTTCCAGCTGGAAACGGCGGCCGAGGCCCAGAGCGAATCGCAGCTAATGGACCATGCCGTCGAGCGCTACTTCCGCGAGGCCTTCGACAGGGCACAGCGCAGCTACGTGCCGCCGGCGGGCGGGCGGTTCATCGAACAGAACATCGGACTCAAGGACTATGTCCGCCGGACGATGCCGATGTTCGTCACGCTCAGGGACAGCGACGGCAAGGCCCACGTCACCGGCATGCTGCCGCCCAATGGCAAACCGCAGCCGGGCTTTCGCGCCATCATCGTCGGGCCGAGCAACAGCGATCCCTATCCCGCATCGGCTGAGGCCATCGCGGCGCTCGCCGGACATCTGGGGCTGCCGCTCGAGCGGGTCGATTGCTATCCCTACCAGCGGTGACGGGAACCGCAGCGGTCAGTCGGTGATCAGGAACAGCGAGATCGCGGGGAAGGCCAGCATCAGCGCCACGATCATGAGTTCCATGATCACGAACGGAATGCAGCCCTTGAAGATCTCGGACAGCGGGATCTCGGGCGCCATGCTCTTGACCACGAAGGCGTTGAGCCCCACCGGCGGCGTAATGGCTCCGATCTCGACCATCTTCGTGACCAGAAGGCCGAAGAGGACGCCGTCGAAACCGATCTGGGTGACGATCGGGTAGACGATCGGCATCGTGATCAGGATCATCGACAGCCCGTCGACAAAGCATCCGAGCACCATGTACGGGATCAGAATCACAACGATGGTCGCGGTCTGCGACCATTGCAGATCGCTGACCAGGGCGGCGAGCTTCGCCGGGAACTGGGTCGTCGAGAGACCCAGGCTGAACAGGCCCGCGCCGATGACCAGCGCGAAGATGGAGCAGGTCGCGGTTCCGGTCTCACGCAATCCCGTCAGGACGTTCTTCAGCCGGTCGGGGCGGCGGAGAACCGCCACGAGGGAGAAGAATGCGCCCATGGCGGCCGCTTCGGTGGGAGTCGCGATCCCCAAGTAGATGGTGCCCATCACGGCTGCGAACAGAACCAGCAGCTCCCACGTGCGGCCGAGGGCGGCCAGCTTCTCGCCGAAGGTCGGGATGGGCAGATCCTTCAGCGCCGGGGCCAGCTCCGGCTGCAGCTTGACCCAGACGTAGATGCCGAGAATGTAGACGATGGCCGTGAGGACACCGGGCACGAACGCCGCCAGGAACAACTTGACCAGCGAGACCTCGGTCACGATCGAATAGACGACGAGGATCCCGCTCGGCGGAATGAGCACGCCGAGCGTTCCGCCCGCTGCGATGCAGCCGGCCGCAAGGCGCGGCATGTAGCCGTGCCGGAGCATCTCCGGCAGCGCGACACGCGCCATCGTGGACGCCGTCGCGACGCTCGAGCCGCAGATGGTCGAGAACGCCGCGCAGCCGAAGACCGTGGCTGCCGCGAGCCCGCCAGGAATACGGCCGAGCCACTTCTGGCCCGCCTCGAAGGCGTGGCGGGAGAGGCCCGCCGAGAACGCCATCTGTCCCATAAAGAGGAACAGCGGCAGCACGATGTAGGCGAAGTTGGCGGTGGCGCCGTAGGCGAATGTCGACAGCAGATACTCGACCGCGCGCCACGGCCGCGCCCAGGCCAGGCCCGCAATGCCGGCGCCCGCCAAGGCGAACGCGATCGGAATGCGCAACATCAGAAGGGCGAGAAGGAGGCCGACGACCGTCAGTCCGGGCAGGAGGTCCTGAAAGATCATTCGAGCCCCGCTGCCTTGACGTCGACGTCGGATGCAGCGACGCGCGGCGCGCCAAGAACGTGACGGAGGATGTCGCAGACAAACTGGATGGCCAGGAGCCAGAGGCCGATGGCGAGGATCGAGCGCGCAGGCCAGAGCGGAAACGGCACGATACCGAACCCGGACTCGCCGCGTTCGAAGGACACCAGCGCCTGCTTGGTGGCAGGCCACGCGAGCAACAGCACCACGCCGAGGCAGAAGAGGTAGCCAAACAGCTCGAGCGCGCTCTGGACGGGCAACGGCAGATGCCGGCTGACGACGTCGATCGCGTAGTTCTGGCGCTGTTGCTGGGCCGCCGCGAGACCAAAGAAGACGAGCGTGATCATCAGCAGTTCGCTGATCTCGACGCCACTATGGAACGGGCTGTTGAACGCCGCCCGTCCCGTCACATCGAAGACCACGACCAACGTAATCAACAGCGTGGCAAAGCCGCTGAATATGCCGAGCCGCAGGAGGAACGCCTCGACGGCATCGATCAGCCGGATCATGGGACAGCTCTGCTCTCGGACAAGTCAGATCGGCGGGGGCGGGCGGTGGCCGCCGGGGGCACGGCCCTGTGCGGGGCCGTGGACGACGACGGGCCGCGCCCGAGGTTCGCTACTTGCACTTCGCCGCGTAACGCTCGAAGCCCGGCTTGTAGCTGCTCTTCGCCTCGTAGCCCTTCAGGTAGCCCTGGAACTCCGCCAGCATGGCCGCGCCATCGGCCTTGGTCTCGGCCTTGACGCGCTTCAGCCAGTCCTCCTGCACGCCGGCAGCGGCGACCTTCTGCACCGTCGCCTTGTCCGCGTCCGAGAAGTTGGAGATGACCAGTTTCTCCTTCATGGCGCAGAGCTTCTCGACGGCCGCGTCGACGCTGGCCTCGAGCAGCTTGATGCCTTGATCGGGCGCCTCGGCCGAAACCTCGTCGATGATCTTGCGATGCTTCTCGCTCAGCTTCTTGTAGCGATCCATGCTTATGGCGATGGTGGCCATCGCGAAGATGCCCGTACCGCCGAGATCGGTGCCGTGCTTGGCCACATCCTGGGCGCTGCCGTGGACGGCCGAGTCGAAAGGGGCCGACGACATGGCGTCGACGACGCCGCGCTGCAGACCTTCGAGACCATCCGGCCAGGCGAGCGCGACCGGCGTCGCGCCGAGCTTCTTGATGGCGTCGGAGATGGTCGGCACCGAGCGGATCTTCAGGCCCTTCAGATCGTCGACCTTGGCGATGGGCTTCTTCGACCACACCGTGTTCTCGGCCCAGGCGACGGAATAGAGAACCTTCGCGCCCTTGCTCTCGAACTCGCTCCGGAAGGCGGCGTTGTTCTTGTAGAGGTCGCGCCAGGCGAGCGTCATGGCGTCGCCGCGGGTGGTCATGAAGGGCATCACGACATTGGCGAGCGGGTATTCCTTGACGTTGTAGGCCGCAGGCGCGCCCAGCACGACATCGGCCGCGCCGCTGCGCAGGCCCGGGAAGAGATCGGGCGCCTTCAGCAGCGAACTCGACCAGTATTTCTCGAACTTGATCTCGCCGTTCGACCGCTTCTCGATCTCGTTCATGAGCCAGATGTCGGTCTTGCTCGCCGAGTAGACCTCGGAAATGTACGAGGCGTAGATGAGCTTTTCAGCGGCTCGAGCGTCGCCCGGCGCGGTGGCGCCGACGCACACCGCAATCATGGCCGCCGCTCCGGCGGCCCGGAACGCTGTCTGTCGTGTCATGAGCGTGTCAACTCCCTGGCGAACTTCCTCCGCAATCCGGACCTTCGTCGCCGACGGTTCGTGCCGTCGATCGGTTCCGGACATGGGGCGAGGGCGGCCGTCGCTGGCTTTCGAGGACGGACGCTTCACCCGACGGCAAGCGTGCTACAGAAGACTCGCGATCGGCAAGAGCTATCTCGACCGCGGGGAGGACGGGCCTTCATGACGACCAGCGCCGACAAACTCCTTTCGCCCGCCGATGCCGTTGCCCGCCTCGAGGCCAGCTACGGAGCGGCCACCCGGGGCCTGACGACGGCACTCGACCGCTATCTCGCGCACCGCGTGGC
>JBGSJD010000293.1:0-1697 GCA_041742195.1 Hyphomicrobiaceae bacterium | reverse complement strand
GCGGGGCCGGAGATGCGGACGACCGCCACGCCCGCGCGGCCGTGGCCGCTCGACAGGGCATAGATCGTCGGGGTCTCCGGAGCGTCGTTCATGGGGCACCTCGTTTCGGCGGCCCACTTTGGCGGCATCGGATCGGCTGTCAAACCCGGGCGGGGCGAGAGACGTCTTGCTGAGGGACACCAAGCGCGGTCAAATGGCTCAATGCGGAGATCAGCACCCTATGCCTTCGGCTCGCTCGGCGCGCGCCTGCCCCTCGCGACACCGGGACAGCGGATCGGGCTGCTCGGGGGGTCGTTCAATCCGCCCCACGCGGCGCACCGGCTGATCACCGAAATCGCCATCAAACGGCTCGGATTGGATCAGGTCTGGTGGCTGGTGACGCCGGGCAATCCGCTGAAGGCGAACGGGGGGCTTCCGCCGCTCGATGCGCGGGCGCGCCTTGCGCGGCAACTCGCCCAGCGGCCCGATGTGGTCGTCACCGGATTCGAGAAGGATCTCTCGTCGCCCTACACGGCGGCGACCCTTGCGCACCTCCGGCTGCGCTATCCCGGCGTGCGGTTCGTCTGGATCATGGGCGGGGACTGTCTCGCCGGATTCCATCGATGGCAGAACTGGCGGGGAATTCTCAGCACGATGCCCGTCGCCGTGGTGGACCGGCCGGGCTGGCGGCTTCGGGCGATGGCATCGAAGGCGGCACAGGCCTTCGGCGCCCGTCGCATTCCGGAAGCCATGGCGACGACGTTGCCCGCACTTTCACCCCCGGCATGGACCTATCTGACGGGGCCGTTGTCGCCGTTGTCGTCAACAATCATGCGGGCAGCGCGGGCGCGCGAGGGGGTGCCGTTTTCCAGAACGTCGCTGGAGCCTTGAACAGCGGGGTCGCCTCGTCATATGCTGAAGCGTGGCGTGGACCCTGAACGGGGACCGCCACGCACCCGCCGATCCCGATGATGGGTGGCGACGTGCAGGTCCTCAGGGCAGACCCCCGATGGGACAGGATGGCGAAGAGGATACTCAACCGACGATGAGAACCGCTACAGGGACAGCTCGCGAGAGCGCGTCTCATGTCGAGGCGTTGCCCAACGCGCGCGCCTCGAGCGACCTCCTGAAGCAGATCTTGACCTGGCTCGACGACGCGAAGGCGGAGGACATCGTTACGATCGACCTCCACGAAAAGTCTTCGATCGGCGATTTCATGATCATTGCGACCGGCCGCTCGGATCGTCACGTAGGCGCCATTGCCGAGCAGGTGCAGCGCAATCTGAAGGACCTGGGCCACGGTCGCGTCAGGGCGGAAGGAACGCCCCAGTGCGATTGGGTGCTTGTCGATACGGGCGACATCATTCTCCACGTCTTCCGGCCCGAGGTGCGCGAGTTCTACAACCTCGAGAAGATGTGGTCGGCGGACCGGACCGAGGACACGACCTCGCACTGAGAGGTCGCATGACTCCTGCGGGTTGGATCGTGGTGGGATCGATCGGCGGCACGCGGACCGGTCCATGAAGTTGACGATCGCGGCCGTCGGACGGCTCAAGGATGGGGGCGAGCGGGTGCTCGTCGACCGGTATGTCAGCCGGCTCGCAGGTGCTCGCGGGGCGTCACTTGGCCCGCTCGTGGAGCGCGAGATCGCGGAATCACGGGCCGGGACGACAGCCGAGCGCCGGGATGACGAGGCGCGCCGCCTGCTGGCCGCTGTC
>JBGSJD010000292.1:0-3268 GCA_041742195.1 Hyphomicrobiaceae bacterium | reverse complement strand
GGCGCGCTCGTCCGGACGCCGGCCGTCACGGTCGCCTTCGCCAAGCGGGCTGGCGCCAACGCGGTCACCATCGCCGAGCGCATCCGGCATCGCCTGCACGACCTCGAGGGTACGCTCGTTCCCAAGGACCTCGACGTCGTCGTCACGCGCGACTATGGCGAAACCGCCAACGAGAAAGCCAACGAACTCCTGTTCCATCTGGCGCTCGCGACACTGTCGATCGTGGCGCTGGTGGGGATCGCCATCGGCTGGCGCGAGGGGCTGGTGGTGCTCATCGTCATTCCGGTGACGATCCTGCTCACGCTCTTTGCGTCGTGGCTGATGGGCTACACGATCAACCGGGTCAGCCTGTTCGCGCTGATTTTCTCGATCGGCATCCTCGTCGACGACGCGATCGTGGTGATCGAGAACATCGCGCGGCACTGGGGGATGCACGACGGCCGCAGCCGGCGCGATGCCGCCATCGCGGCCGTGGCGGAGGTCGGCAATCCGACCATCGTGGCGACGCTGACCGTCGTTGCCGCGCTGCTGCCGATGCTGTTCGTGTCTGGGCTGATGGGGCCCTACATGGCGCCGATCCCGGCCAATGCGTCAGCGGCGATGGTGCTCTCGTTCTTCGTCGCCGTGATGGTGACGCCGTGGCTCATGCTGCGGCTTGCGGGTTCGGCGCCAGCGGGCGACCATGGCGCGCACGACGGGGGCGTCCTCGGTCGTACGTATGTCGCCGCGGCCCGACCGATCCTCGCCAGCCGACGCGCGGCGTGGACGTTCCTGATCCTGGTCGGCCTCGCGACGCTCCTGTCGCTGACGCTATTCCCGCTCAAGTGGGTGACTGTCAAGCTGCTGCCGTTCGACAACAAATCGGAACTGCAGGTGGTCCTCGACCTGCCGCGCGGGGCCTCGCTGGAGCAGACCGATCGCGTGCTCGACGCGGCGGCACGCAAGCTCGGCGATCTGCCGGAGCTGGCCTCGATCCAGAGTTATGCCGGCATCGCGGCGCCGTTCAACTTCAACGGGCTCGTCCGGCACTCCTATCTGCGCAAGGAGCCACAGCAGGGCGACCTGCAGATCAACCTCACGGCGAAGCACGATCGCAAGCGGGCGAGCCACGACATCGCGCTCGATGTGCGGGAGCGGCTCAAGGGCCTGACCCTGCCTGTCGGGAGCGCGCTGCGCGTGGTCGAGGTGCCGCCGGGACCGCCGGTCATCGCGACGCTGCTCGCCGAGATCTACGGGCCCGACGCGGAGACGCGGCGCGCGGTCGCGCGGGAGGTGCGGAAGATCTTCCAGGAGGTCCCGTTCATCGTCGACGACGACGACAGCTTCGGCGCGCCGGCGCCAAGGCTCCGCGTCTCGATCGACCAGGACAACCTCGAATTCCACAAGGTCGAGCAGCGCGACGTCTACGACACGCTGCAGGCCTATCTCGGCGGGATCGCGGTCGGCTACTCGCACCGAGGCGGGGGACGGCATCCGGTCGAGATCGCGGTGCAGCTGCCGAAGTCGGCGCTGAGCCTCGACACCACCACGCTCTCGACGCCGGTGCCCGCGAACGCGCTGCCGGGCGAACGGTCGATCGTCGAACTCGGCGACGTCGTGAGCGTCCGGCAGGAACTCGCGTCGCTGCCGATCTTCCGGCGCAACGGGCGGCCGACCGAGATGGTGATGGGCGAGCTGGCTGGGGCCTACGAGGCGCCACTCTACGGCATGCTCGCGGTGCAGGACGCGATCGCGAAGAAGGATTGGGGCAGCCTGCCCAGACCGGAGATCCGGCTCAACGGGCAGCCCCCCGACGACCGCAAGACGACGCTGCTCTGGGACGGCGAATGGGAGGTGACGTGGGTCACGTTCCGCGACATGGGGGCGGCGTTCGGCGTGGCGCTGCTCGCGATCTACATCCTGGTCGTCGGACAATTCGGCTCGTTCAAGCTGCCGCTCGTCATCCTGACGCCGGTGCCGCTGACGCTGATCGGCATCATGATCGGGCACTGGATCTTCGGGGCGCCGTTCTCGGCGACGTCGATGATCGGGTTCATCGCGCTGGCCGGCATCATCGTGCGCAACTCGATCCTGCTTGTGGATTTTGCGGTCCACGAGATCCAGAAGGGTGTGCCGGTCGCCGAGGCGATGATTCGATCCTGTAAGATCCGGACGCGTCCGATCGTCATCACGGCCTTGGCGCTGGTCGCCGGCTCAAGCGTCATCATCACCGACCCGATCTTTCAGGGTATGGCGATCTCGCTCCTGTCCGGCGTGTTGGTCTCGACGGTCTTAACCCTGATCGTAATTCCCTTGGGCTGCGTATCGGCCGGGAAAGACATGTGCCGGGTTGCGTTGGCAACGGCACCGGCCGGAACCAGTCTGCCCTGTCTGACCGATGGCGAGCCCAAACCGGTCTCCGGAAAAGGCCAGGGCGGCGGTGTCAGTCGGTTCTTCGGCAAGGTCGTCGAATTCTTCATCCTGGCGCTGTACGCGGTCCGCGGCATCTTCCTGCTCTTATTCGACGCAGCGAAGAGCGCACTGAAGGGCAAACCCAAACGCTCTACGCCGTCGCGGGTGACCGCGCCAGCCGCACCAAAGGCCCCGACCTCCGCTCCTGTCGGCGAGACCCCCGCCGCGGACGACGCACCGACGCCGAAGGTGGCGAAGAAGCGTCCTGCCGCGAAAAAGGCCGCTCCAAAGCCGCCACCCGATGCGGACAAGGCAGGGCAGGGTGTGCAGAAGAAGGCGCCACGGCGCGGCATTCGATTGAAAATCGACGAGGAGGGCGAACCGGATGATCGCTAGGCTGCGCTGCTCGATCCGGTTCTGCGCCGCGGTTCACCGGGTCGCGGACGCCAGCCGCCCGGTCGGGGTCTGATATGGTCGCCTTATGACGCGCCTCTTGGTGACGACAGCAGCGATTGTGTTCGGCATGGTCGCTGTAGTTTCGAGCCCGCCCGGGTATTCGGACGCGGGTCTGGGTCAATCGCAGGGCTGGGGGGGCAACTCGAACTATACCGATGACGGCTATCCCGATCGCCTCCACGCCGATCGACCCGATGCCGATCCGGTTTACGAGGACGGCACCGCGTTTCCGCGCCCGTTCGAGTCCGATGGGTACAGGGCCGAAGGGTATACCGACCCCGACGGCCGCTGGGTGGAGCGTCCTCGGGACGCCTACCAGCAGCCCCCCCAACGCGGCGACGGCAGCAGGTCCGGCTGGCCTGCCGGGTCGGTTGAGCCGGCCGAGACTGATATTTGGAGTCCGTCGGGGGCCGGCAGCGGC
>JBGSJD010000291.1:0-1692 GCA_041742195.1 Hyphomicrobiaceae bacterium | reverse complement strand
CCACCGCCGCCACCACCGCATCGAGTGCCGTCCCGCCACCGACGAGCACCGCCTGCCCTGCGGCGAGCGACGCGGCCAGCGCCTCGCGGTAGGCACGCTCTTTCTCCGGCGTCAGGCTCGCCCGGTTGATGGTGCCCGCGCCCCCGTGAATGGCGAGCACGGGATCGTTCGGGGCGTGGGCCGTATCGGTCATGGTGCCTCGTCTGTGCAGCGTTTCGCGGTCGACGGTTTCCGCCGCCCCGGCGAGGGAGATGGACCTCGCCCCGCGACGAAGGCATGATCTTCGCATGACAACAGGAGGACGCACCATGGCAACGGCACTCGAAGAGGTCTTGGCCGTACGCGGTCTCGCGCCGCCGGCAGCGGACGAAGTCGCGATCACGGGCCATGACCCGGTCCTGTCGTCGACCTTCCGCATCGGCGAGACGTGCGCGGCCGTCGTTGCGGGCGTCGGCGTTGCCGTGAACGACATCTGGGAGCTGCGCACCGGCCGTCGCCAGCAGGCGTCGATCGACGTCCGCCACGCAGCGGCAGCCTTGAAGTCCACGTCCTACCTCCAGCGCCCCGGCCCCGATGGCGTCTTCCGCGACGTGGTGAGCGAGGAACACGAGGCCATGCGGCGCATCACGCAGCCCTGGCCGACCAAGGACGGCCGCTTCGTCCTCCCGCATTTCGGCCTGCCGAATCTTCGTGCACGCATGCTGAAACTGCTGGGCTGCGAGCCGCTTCCGGCTTCGGTTGCCGCCGCCGTCGCCAAGTGGAACGCGCTCGACCTCGAGCAGGCGATCGACGAGAACCGGGTGTGTGGCGGCATGGTGCGTACTAACGCGGAGTGGCTGTCGACCGAGCATGGCAAGGTGCTCGCCGGCAAACCCATCGTCGAGATCATCAAGATCGGCGACAGCGCCCCAGAGCCGTTCCCCGCCATGGCATCGGGCGCCTCGCCCGAAGCGGCCCGCCCCTTGAGCGGCATTCGCGTGCTGGATCTGACGCGCATTCTCGCCGGCCCCATCGCCGCCCGCACTCTGGCCGAGCATGGCGCTGAGGTGCTGATGGTGACGGCCGAGCGCTTGCCGCAAATTCCCGAGCACGTCATCGATACCAGCCACGGCAAGCGGAGCTGCTTCCTCGACCTGAAGGACCCGGCCGCCGCCGAACGCCTTCGCGCTCTGATCCGTGACACCGACGTCTTCTCGCAGGGCTATCGGCCCGGCATGTTGAAAAGCCTCGGCTTCGGCCCCGACGAATTGGCCGCGCTGCGCCCCGGAATCGTGTGCACCTCGATCAGCTGCTACGGCCCTGACGGCCCGTTCAGCCACCGCGGCGGCTGGGAGCAGGTGGCCCAGACCGTTACCGGCATCTGCCACGACAACGACCCGTCGCGGCCGCATCTCCTTCCGGCCGCCGCTTGCGATTACACGACGGGCTATCTCGCGGCCTACGGCGTTCTCCTGGCATTGGCGCGTCGGGCCCGCGAGGGCGGCAGCTATCACGTCCGCGTGTCGCTCTGTCAGTCCGGCATGTTCATCCAGCGGCAGGGCAAGGTGTCGTTCCCGTCGGCCGACATGGATCTCTCGCCCGAGGAACTCGCCGCCATCCGCGTCGAGAGCCACACCGAGGCGGGCCCGTTGCGCCATCTCGGCCCGATCCTGCGGCTGTCCGAAACGCCACCGCGCTGGGTCCGCCCGACCC
>JBGSJD010000290.1:0-13721 GCA_041742195.1 Hyphomicrobiaceae bacterium | reverse complement strand
GGCGAGGTCGAAGTCCGCGGCTACCTGATGCCGGGCTATCGCGGCGACAGCGCGCGCCACAACGCCGACGTCATCACGGCCGACGGCTGGTTCCGGACGGGCGATCTCGGCCATCTCGACGAAGCGGGCCGTTTCCATTTTGCGGGCCGGTCGTCGGAGATGATCAAGCGTTCGGGCATCAACGTCTCGCCGGCCGAGGTGGAGGAGGCGATCCAGCAGCATCCCGCGGTCGGCCTCGCCGGCGTGACGGGCATCGCTGACACCGGCAAGGGCGAGGCGATCGTCGCCTACGTCGTCCCGAAGCCGGGCCGTGACGTGACGCCCGACGAATTGCTCGCCCATTGCCGCGAGCGCCTGTCGGGCTACAAGGTTCCCGACGTGGTTCGCCTCGCGTCAGCACTCCCTCTGACGCCCACAGGAAAGCTCATGCGGCGCGAGCTGCGGACCATGGCCGAGACCGCCTGAGCCCGACCCAACGCGAGACCGGACGAACTCTGACGACACTTTTGAGGCCTGCACATGAAAGCTTTGCGCTGCCACACGCTGGGAGATCTGGGATCGCTGCGGATCGACGACATCCCGAGCCCACCCGTCGGACCCGGTGAGGTGCGGATCGGGGTGAAGGCCGCGGGCGTCAACTTCCCCGACATCCTGATGTGCGAGGGCAAGTATCAGGTGAAGCCGCCCGTCCCGTTCATTCCAGGCCTTGAAGTGGCCGGCGTCGTCCTCGAGGTCGGCGCGGGCGTCCACCACGTGAAGCCCGGCGACCGGGTTCTCGCGTTCGCGCGTCTCGCGGGTGGGTTCGCCGAGGAGATCGTGCTTCCCAGCGGCATCGTCACGCCGATCCCGGATCGAATGGATTTCGAGACGGCGGCCGCATTCACGATCGCCTATGGCACCGCTCAGTTCGCGCTCGACTATCGGGGCCATCTGAAGCCGGGCGAGACGCTGGTCGTCCTGGGTGCCACCGGTGGTGTGGGCCTCGCGGCGATCGAATGCGGCAAGCTCCTCGGTGCGCGGGTCATCGCGGCGGCAGGCGGTGCCGACAAGCTGGCGCTGGCCCGCGAGTACGGCGCCGACGAGGTGATCGACTACAACACGGAGAACCTGCGCGACCGGCTACGCGAACTGACCGGCGGCAAGGGCGTCGACGTCGTGTTCGATCCTGTCGGCGGCGCCCACTTCGATGCGTGCGTTCGGGCTATCGGCTGGGAAGGCCGCATGCTCGTCGTCGGATTCGCCTCGGGCGAGGTTCCGAAGCCGGCTGCAAACCTCATTCTGGTGAAGAACTTCTCGGTCATCGGTGTCGTGTTCGGCGAGCACAGCCACCGCTATCCGGATCAGTCCCGCGAGCTGTTGACCCGTCTGCTGGCCGCCTGGGACCAAGGCAAGCTCCGCCCGCGTCTTTGGAAGACCTTTCCGCTCGAGAGGGCTCGCGATGCCTTTGCCGAGATCACGGCCCGGCGGGTCCAGGGCAAGATGGTGCTCACGCTGTGAGCGAAGAGGCCATCAGCTTGAGATACAAATAAAAAGCCCGCGGCCGGGGGACAGGCCGCGGGCTAAAAGCGTGGCGCCACTATGGGGGGATAGGTGGGACGGCGCCACGTTTCGGACGCCCCCATAGAAGCCCATCTGTGGCAAATATGCAAGATCCCCACAGAAAAATAATTGATAAAGTGTCAACAAGATGGTTTCGATTTGACCTTTCTTGGATTTTGTGAGGCGAATTACGACCGAATCGCTTGCTTTGATGATCGCGTAACCCCTTGGCGGAAAAAGAAATCAGCTGGCGCGTGCAGCTCCCGTCGCGACGAGGTCGTCAATCTCCGCATCACTGAAGCCGGCCTCGCTGAGGACGCTCCGGGTATGCTGGCCAAAGGTCGGCGCGGGAGAGTGGACGGCTCCGGGTGTCTGCGAAAATTTCACAGGAAGCCCGATCGTCTTCACGTCGCCGGCGACCGGATGCTCGACCCCGACCACCATGCCGCGCGCCACCGTCTGCGGATGGGTGAGCATCTCGCCGACCGATAGGACCGGGCCGGAGGGGATGCCGGCCTTCTCGAGCAGAGGCAGCCATTCGGCCGTCGAGCGTGTCCGGAAGCGCTCGTTGAGCAGTTCGATCAGCTCCTCGATGTTGGCCATCCGGTCCTCGCCCTTCCGGAAGCGAGGGTCCTGCCCGAGGTTCGGCCGCCCGAGGATCTCGCACAGCATCGGATACATTTTCTGGTTCGACGCACCGACGTTGATCCAGCCGTCCTTGGTCTCGAACGCCTGATACGGCGCATTGAGCGGATGCCGCGAGCCGAGCGGCCCCGGCGAGACGCCCGTCGCGAGCGCAATCGCCGATTGCCAGTAGGTGAGCGTGATGCCGGCCTCGAAGAGCGACGTGTCGACGAACTGCCCTTCGCCCGTCTTGAGCTTGTGCGCGTAGGCGGCCGAGACAGCCATCGCCCCGATGATGCCGGCAGTGATATCGCAGGCAGGCGAGCCGACCTTGACGGGCGGACGCCCGGCGGCCTCGCCAGTGATGGACATCAATCCGGACATGCCTTGCGCGACGAGGTCGTAGCCGCCTTGCGTCGAGAGCGGTCCCGTCCGACCGAAGCCCGAGATCGCGCAATAGATCAGCCCCGGATTGATGGCCTTCAACGCCTCGTAGCCGAGCCCCAGCTTGTCGAGCGTGTCGTGCCGGTAGTTCTCGATCAGCACGTCGGCGCCGACGACGAGGCGCTTCAAGGCGTCACGCCCGGCTGGCTTCTTGAGATCGAGCACGATCCCGCGCTTGTTGCGGTTCATCATCATGTAGGCGGCGGATTCGCCGGCGATGTCCGGCGGCAGCATCCGCCGCGTATCGTCGCCCCCGTCCGCCTTCTCGACCTTGACGACGTCGGCGCCCATGTCCGCCAGCATGCGCGCGCAGGTCGGTCCGGCCATGACATGGGCGAGATCGAGAACCCTCATGCCGGTGAGCGGACCGGTGCGGCGGGGCGACGTCATGGCGGATCTCCGTAGTCCAGGTGTGGGGTCGATGGATGTCCGGCCAGCCTGCCGGATCAGGCGGGCGATCTCAAGCCGGGCTCGTCGCCGGCCGGTGTCACCGGCTGGAACAAGGGATCGACCATGGCCGGCGTCACGTCGGAAATCCTCGGCGGCTGCCACCGTGGTGACTTGTCCTTGTCGACGAGCAGCGCCCGCACACCCTCGTTGAACTCGCCGCGCTCAAAGAGATGCGTGCACAGGCGAAACTCGACATTGAGCGCGGCCTCCAGCGAGCCGAGCCGCGGCGCTTCGCGGAGAGCGCGCAGGGTGGCGACGAGCGCGAGGGGTGACTTCTGCAGGAGATCGGCCCGCGCCTTCTGCGCCCAGTCGGCGGTGGTCGTCTGCAGCTGGTCCAGGATCACCGCAACGGACGAGCCTGCGAAGATGCGATCGATCTCGGGCTTCAGGTCCATCAGCGGCGCGTTGGGCACCGGATGGCTCTCCCGCGCCGCGTCAAGCACGTCAGCCGGGTCCTCGCCATCCGGCGCGATGAGGTCGGCGACGAGCGCGCTGAGGTCTCCGCTCGGCATGTAGACGTCGGCAAAGCCCGTCTGGATGGCGTCCGCGCCCGTCATGCGGGCGCCGGTCAGTCCGAGGTAGATGCCGAGTTCGCCGATCGCCCGGCCGAGCAGCCAGGTGCCGCCGACATCCGGAATGAGGCCGATACCCGTCTCGGGCATCGCCAGCATGGACCGCTCGGTGACCACGCGACCACCACCTTGGGCATGAGCGGAGAGCCCGATCCCGCCGCCCATCACGATCCCGTCCATCAGCGCAACGAACGGCTTCGGATAGCGATGAATCAGCGCGTTGAGCTGGTATTCCTCGCGCCAGAACGTGCGTGCGAAGTCCGAACCCGCCGCGCGGCTGTCGTAGAGCGTACGCACGTCGCCGCCCGCACAAAGCGCCCGCTCACCGGCCCCGTCGAGGATCACGAGCGTCACGCCGCCGTCGCCGATCCAGGCATCGAGCGCCGTCCGGATATCGCGCACCATGCCGAGCGTCAGCGCGTTGAGCGCCTTCGGTCGGTTGAGCGTGATGCGGCCGGCGCGCCCTTCGCGGCGGATGACGGTCTCTGGTCCATCGGCGGTCGTCATGGTGGGCCCTCGCTCCGGTGTTCGTCCACGGGATGCCACAAATGAGCGAGGCCGGCGAGTGGTCGCCGGCCTCGAGAGGATCGTTCCGTTCGGCCGGAGCCAGCGTTTAGTGTGCGCCGCCGCCCGACCCTGCACCGAGCACGTAGATCACGATGAACAGGAACAGCCAGACCACGTCGACGAAGTGCCAGTACCAGGCTGCCGCCTCGAAGCCGAAATGCTGCTGCGGCGTGAAGTGACCCTTCAGCGCTCGGAACAGGCAGACGGCAAGGAAGATCGTGCCGATGATCACGTGCGCGCCGTGGAACCCGGTCGCCATGAAGAACGTCGCGCCGTAGATGTGGCCGGAGAACTTGAACGCCGCATGCAGGTACTCGTAGGCCTGGAGCGCCGTGAAGATCATGCCGAGCACGACGGTCAGCAGCAGCCCCCAGATGAGGCCCTTGCGATCGTTCTCGAGGAGCGCATGATGCGCCCAAGTCACGGTGGTACCCGACAGCAGCAGGATCAGCGTATTGACGAGCGGCAGGCCCCAGGGATTGAACGTCGCGGTGAAGTTCTCGCTCGGCTTCGGCGGCCACACGCCACCCGTCAGCTCGTTCCGCTGCACCAGCCCGATGAGCGAGCTGCCGTCGACGACCGTGCCGCCGGGCTGCGTGATCGGCAGCGGCGCGACGCCGCCCGGGAACAGCGACGCGTCGAAGTAGGCCCAGAACCACGCCACGAAGAACATCACCTCCGAGGCGATGAACATCAGCATGCCATAGCGCAGATGCAGCCGGACGACCGGGGTGTGATCGCCGCGATGCGCTTCCTTGATGACGTCGCGCCACCAGCTGAACATCGTGAAGAGCACGCCGAGCGTACCGATCGCGAACAGCCAGGGGCCGCGCATGCCGAGCACCGTGCCCGTCGCGTTGCCGCTCGTCTTCATCCAGACGACGGCGCCGATCGCCATGAGAAATGCGAACAGCGACCCGACGACCGGCCACGGGCTCGGATCGACGAGATGATAATCGTGGTTCTTGGTATGGCCGTCTGCCATCTCGCTTCTCCTCATCCCCTCAGCATGTTCGGCCCGGTATGGCGTTGGGCTGTCGAACCAGTCTGTCTGCGTCGTCTAGCGTCTAACGTCATGTGCCCCGGATCAACCGGGCGGCCCGTTTCCTGCCGCCGGCTTTCCGGCAGGCGTCGTCCCGGGCGATACGGCGGCACTGGTCTTGGGCGCCGGCACGGCATGGAACGTGTAGGAGAGCGTGATCGTGCGGACGCGCGCGCCGTCGGTGTCCTTCACGATCGCCGGGTCCACGAAGAAGCTCACGGGCATCTCGACCGACTGTCCAGGCTCGAGCCTCTGCTCGGTGAAGCAGAAGCACTCGATCTTGTTGAAGAAGACGCCGGCCTGCTCGGGCGTGACGTTGAATGTGGCGGTGCCGACGAGCGGCCGGTCCGAGCGGTTCGTGGCACGATAGTTCACCAGTGCGTTCTCGCCGATCCGGACGACGATCGTGTTCTGCTCCGGCCCGAAATCCCAGTCGAGGCTCGGCGCCACGTTCGCGTCAAAACGCACCGTGACCTTGCGATCGAGCATCTGCGTCGATGGCTCGACCACCCTCTGCGTGGTACCGCCGAACCCGGTCACCTGGCAGAACAGCCGGTAGAGCGGCACCGACGCATAAGCCAATCCCAGCATCCCGAACGTCACGCTGGTGCAGATGACGGCGACCTTCGCGTTGCGGTTCAGCATGTGCCAGCCTTCTTGCATTCGGCGTCCGCCGCCGGTTGCGCGGCATTGGACTTCGCAGGAGATGTTGCCGCCGGCTTAGCCGGCCCGTCCTTGCGCAGCGCGTTGGGGCCGAGCCGCACGATGGTCGCCACGTAGAACATGACAACCAGTGCCGCCAGCCCGACACCGATCGCGATCGATCTGAGCTTCTGCCGCCGCTTGTACTCCACCATGTCGATATCGGTTGTGGCCGTCATCTCGCAGCGCCTCAGCCCAGGATGTGTCGGACGACGTGCTCTGCAAGCAGCACGGCGAACAACGCAAAGAGATACAGGATGGAGAACCCGAACAGGCCCTTGGCGGCCTTGTCGCTCCGGGGCCCGTCTCCAGCGCGCCAGAGCTTCACGGCAAGCGCGAGGAACATGCCGCCGAGCGCCAGCGCGACGGCGCCATAGACCCACCCACCGAGACCTGTCGCCACCGGCGCCAGACCGAGCGGCGCCAGGAGCGCACTGTAGATCACGATCTGGCGGCGCGTTTCGCGCGCACCGGCCACGACCGGCAGCATCGGCACGCCGGCAGCCTCGTAGTCCTTGGCGCGGAACAGGGCCAGCGCCCAGAAGTGCGGCGGCGTCCACATGAAGATGATCAGGAACAGGATCACGCTGTCGAGGCTGATCGAACCGGTAACGGCTGCCCATCCGATCATCGGCGGGAACGCCCCTGCGGCTCCGCCGATGACGATGTTCTGCGGTGTGCGCCGCTTCAGCCACATGGAATAGACCACGACATAGAACGCGATCGTCATCGCCAGCAGACCGCCCGCGACCCAATTGACGGTGGCGCCGAGCGTCAGGACGGAAAGGCAGGAGAGCACGAGGCCGAACACCAGCGCCTCGTCGCTGCCGACGCGCCCACCGGGAACCGGCCGCGTCTTGGTTCGCTCCATCACCGCATCGATATCGGCGTCCCACCACATGTTGAGGGCGCCGGACGCGCCGGCACCGACGGCAATGGCAATCAGCGCGATCAGCGCCAGCGCCGGATGCAGCGCACCGGGAGCAGCTACCATCCCCGTCAAGGCGGTGAAGATCACGAGCGACATCACGCGCGGCTTCAGCAGCGCGAAGTAGTCGCCGACCGCGCCGCCGAGAGCTGCGTCCCGCCCGTTATCCGAAATCGCGCTGATGTCGGCCATGAGATCTGGTTTCAACCTGGTCCAAGTGTCTGCAAGTCACGTCGGGACGCGGATCGCCCGAGACGGGTAGCCCCGACGGCCGGAGCCGTCGGGGCGGATCGATCAGTGATGGTCCTTGGCCTCGATGCGCGGGAGCGTCTCGAAGCAGTGGAACGGCGGCGGCGAGGAGAGCGTCCACTCGAGCGTCGTCGCGCCTTCGCCCCAGGGGTTGTCCGCGGCCTTCACCTTGCGGGCGAATGCGAGGTACACGCCGACGAAGAAGACGAGCGTTGCGAATGCCGTCATGTACGAGCCGTAGGACGAGATCTGGTTCCACTGCGCGAACGCGTCCGGATAGTCGACGTACCGCCGCGGCATGCCTGCCAGCCCGAGGAAGTGCTGCGGGAAGAACAGGATGTTGGCGCCGATGAACGTGAGCCAGAAATGGATCTTGCCGATCGTCTCGTCGTACATGTAGCCGAACATCTTCGGGAACCAGTAGTACCAGCCCGCGAAGATGGCGAACACGGCGCCGAGCGACAGCACGTAGTGGAAGTGGGCCACCACGTAGTAGGTGTCGTGCAGCGCGCGGTCGACGCCCGCGTTGGCCAGCATGACGCCGGTGACGCCGCCGACCGTGAACAGGAAGATGAAGCCGAGCGCCCACAGCATGGGCACCGTGAAGCGGATCGAGCCGCCCCACATGGTCGCGATCCACGAGAAGATCTTCACGCCCGTCGGCACCGCGATGACCATGGTCGCGAACACGAAGTAGGCCTGCGTGTTGACGCCCATGCCCGAGGTGTACATGTGGTGCGCCCACACGATGAACCCGACGAGGCCGATGGCGACCATGGCGTACGCCATTCCGAGATAGCCGAAGATCGGCTTCCGCGAGAACGTCGACACGATGTGGCTGATCATGCCGAAGCCGGGCAGGATCAGGATGTAGACCTCAGGGTGACCGAAGAACCAGAACAGATGCTGGTAGAGCAGCGGATCGCCGCCGCCAGCCGCGTTGAAGAAGGTGGTTCCGAAGTTGCGATCCGTGAGCAGCATCGTGATCGCGCCGGCGAGGACCGGGAGCGACAGGAGCAGCAGGAACGCGGTGATCAGCACCGACCACACGAACAGCGGCATCTTGTGGAGCGTCATGCCCGGTGCGCGCATGTTGAAGATGGTGGTGATGAAGTTGATGGCGCCGAGGATCGAAGCCGCGCCCGCCACGTGGAGCGACAGGATCGCGAAGTCCATGGCCGGGCCGGGATGCCCCGTGGTCGAGAGCGGCGCGTAGACGGTCCAGCCGCCACCGACGCCGCACCCCGACATGTCGCTTGGAACATTACACGTCCCCGCGCCCTCGACGAACATCGAGATGACGAGCAGCGCGAGCGCCGCCGGCAGCAGCCAGAACGAGATGTTGTTCATGCGCGGGAACGCCATGTCCGGCGCGCCGATCATGAGCGGCACGAACCAGTTGCCGAAGCCGCCGATCATGGCCGGCATCACCATGAAGAACACCATGATGAGGCCATGTCCCGTCACGTACACGTTGTACATGTGGGCGCTGCCGAAATACTGCATCCCCGGCTGCGCCAGCTCGAGACGCATCATTACCGAGAGGAAGCCACCGATGACCCCCGCCACCATGGCGAAGATCAGGTACATGGTTCCGATGTCTTTGTGGTTCGTCGAGAACAGCCAGCGGGACATCCCGTATGGCGTGTGCTCGTGGTCGTGAGCGTGTGCGCTGCTGGCCATTTGTCCGATTGCCTCGCTTGCAGTGCTGGAAGGAATGGGTCCGAAATCGGCAATCGGCAGGCTGCCCTGCCCGGTTGCCATCAAGCCCGGTTACTTGTTGCTGGCCACCGTCTCGGCGCCCTGCAGCTTTTCGGCAGCCACTTTGGCTCCGGCATGCTCGAGAGCGGCCTTCTCGATGATCTCCTTGGCTCGACGGCGGTTGCGCGACTTCAGCGCCTCGCTCCACTGCGCGAAGACTTCAGGCTTCACGACGCGGACCGCGATCGGCATGAACGCGTGATCCTTGCCGCAAAGCTCCGAGCACTGGCCGTAGAACACGCCTTCCTGCTTGGCCTTGAACCACGTCGCCGTCGTGCGACCGGGCACGGCGTCGACCTTGGAGCCGAACGACGGAACCGTCCAGTTGTGGATCACGTCACTGGCCGTGACGATGACGTGCACGACCTGGTTCACCGGGACGACGACCTCGTTGTCGACCGACAGCAGGCGAGGAGCCGGGATGCCCCGTTTGATGCGCTCGTCACGCTCGCTGTCGTTGAGCATGATCGACGTGAAGCTGAACCCGCCGTGGTCGGGATACTGGTACGTCCAGTTCCACTGGTTTCCGGTCGCCTTCAGCGTCACGTCCGCCTTCGGGTAGGTGTACTGCGCGAACAGCAGCTTGAACGACGGCACCGCGATGATGATCAGGATGAAGACGGGGATGATGGTCCACGCGACTTCCAGCCCGGTGTGATGCGTGGTCTTGGACGGCGTCGGGTTCGCGTTCTCGTTGAACTTGAAGATCACGATCGCGAGCAGGATGAACACGAAGATCGTGATCGCGATGATGATCACGTTGACCATGTCGTGGAACTGGTTGATCTGCTCCGCGATCTCGGTCACCGGGGTTTGCAGGCCGATCTGCCAATCCGAGGGTTGCCCGGTTCCTGCGATCGCCGCCGACGCGCCGAGCATCGCAGCCGTCAGAGCTCCCAGAGCGACGCTCTTCGGTGCCGTCTTCAACAATTTCATCATTCCGCCGTCCTCGACCTGTCGTCTGAACCACCCCGGCCTGCCGGCGAAGGGCTGGCCGCAATTCCGCCGTTCGACTTGCTCACCAGCCAGCGCTGGCTGCCCCGTTCTGTGACTGACGCCATCGACGACGACAACCGTCGACGCCTGGGCTGGGAACCGCGTGTCGTTCAAGGCATCGGATCGAGCGCAGCGGGAGTGGCGCCAGGGCGCACCGTCACTCCGGCGCATCGGTCCGAAACCGAGTCGGTCGCTTCCATTGACGAACGACCAATCACGACCCCGATTTGCATGGCGCGGGAGCGTGAATGACAGACCGACAAATTAGCTGGCAACCTGCTCGGCAAGTGAGCACAGGGGAGGCATTCAACTCAAGCTTCGCGCGCTGCGGCATATTGCTCGGGATTGCCATTGGCAGAGAATGAAAGTGTCATGGAAATGCATGCTATTAGAAGAGTTTAGGACGTGTCCCGCGAGATCGCGCGACAACGTGGCGAGGGCACGCGTAGCATTGTCCTACTTCCGCCCGAATGGTTTGTGACGAGCCGGATCGTGGTCGACGGTGTGGCAGCCGCCCACGAGCGATGAATCCGGGGATGGGGAGCGACGCGTGGGATCGGCTGACAGGGTGCGCTCGGCGCGAACGAAAAACCACTCGTGGTTCGCCCGCGGACGGCTCGGGGCGGCCATCGTGCTGCTGGTGCCTCCGATGCTGGCGCTCGTGTCGCCGGATCCGGCCGCCGCCCAATCCGGAGTTGTGAAATCCCAGTCGGGGGACTGGCAGGTGGTGTGCAAGTCGCCACCGCCCGGCGCCAAGAAGGAAGTTTGCGCGCTCGTCCAGAGCGTGACGGCCGAGGATCGCAACAACGTCGGCCTGACCGTCTACTTCCAGACATTCTCCAATGGCACGCGGGTGTTGCGCGTTTTCGCGCCGCTCGGCGTCCTTCTGCCTCCGGGGCTTGGCCTCAAGATCGACGATCGCGACGTCGGCAATGCGCCGTTCCTGCGCTGCCAGAACTTCGCCTGCTATGCCCAGGTTGTCGCCAGCGACCAGTTGGTCAATCAGTTGAAGTCGGGCAAGACGGCCGTCTTCATCATTTTCCAGACCGAGGAAGCCGGCATCGGCATTCCGATCTCGTTGAGCGGCTTCGCCGACGCGCTGACCAAGCTCAAGTAGCGCGGCCGTTCGGCTCGAGGCGGGCCTTGGCCGGCTCTTGCGCTCCCACTCCATAAGTATCATCTTCAACTCGACGAAAGCGTGGAGACCGCTCCACCTTTCGCCACGTTGTCCGCCTAGCTTGATCGCGTGTCCGTGGTCGGGTTCGGGAGATCGCGATGCGTTGTTCGAGCGTACACTCGGGCGCAGGCAGGACGGAAACGCTAGCCGCGCGCCGTATGCGTCGTCTCGCGGCCTTTCCTCAGCCCTATCGCAAGTTCATCGCCGGCCTCTCGTCGTGTGCCCCGGCGATCGAGGACCTCTGCGACACGTTCCCCGCCCTGCTCTTCGCGATGGCAACCGGTTTCGGCGGGGTTCGCCAGCGTCAGGCAGCTTTCGACGCGGTGGTCGCAGGCCAGCCGCTCAAGGCCGCAGCGGCGGTTCTGGGCCTGCCCCTGTGGTTGCGACGCATTCCACCGGAAGCGTTCGCGCAGCCGCTGCCTGTGCTGCCCGCGGACGAGGAATTCGTGTCCGTGGCCCTCAATCGCCTGCCGTCGGCGCCGCAGGATGCCGCGGTCTGGTTCGACCGGATGCTGGTCGGCTATCGCCTCGTCGGCCGCGATTTCGCCCTCTGGATGATGAGCGAGCCACGCCTTCTGCCGCCGGAGTCCGACGATCAGGAGATGCAATGGCTGCTCGCGTGGGCCTGGGCGAGCCGACACCCGGAATTCGCCGGCCACGAACTCCTGCGCCAGCCCTGGAGCCCGGACATCGGTTGGCGGCGGGCGCGCGACGAGGTGCTCGTGTGGCGCAAGCGGATCGACCTCGTCGGCGCCTTGGCCGGACCGCCGCGAAGCCCCTGGCTGCGCGATGCGAATGTATCCGGCTACACGATCGTCGCCCTGCGGAGCGTCCATGACTTCATCGCCGAGAGCCGCGCGATGGACAATTGTCTGGACCAGTACGCGGCGCATCTCGCCTACGGGCGGATCAGGATTTTCAGCATCCGCAAGAACGGCCAGTCACTCGCCGACGTCGAGATCTCGCTGCGGCAGGACGATCCGGCGAAGCCATGCGTCTCGCAGATCCGTGGCCCTCGCAACCGGCGCGCGCCTCCGATCGTCTGGCAGGTGGTCCAGTCGTGGCTGAGCGCGCAGCCCTTCGCGCCAGCCGATGTTGACCCCACGTCGCCACAACTCACGCGCGAGGCCTTCAGGATGTTCTGGGCGCCCTACGTGTCGGTTGCGGAGGCGGCCGGTCTACCGCCCAGCATCCTGGCGCGGGTGCTGGGACGCGATGCGCGACGGGGCTTGCGGACCGATGCCGGTGATCGGCCAGCCAATGCTGATGCGGCCTTGCGCCGACTGATCGAGCCAGCGCCGCGCCAGCTCCGGGTGGCGGTCATCCCGGAGCCTGAGTATCCCCAGCGACCATTGTCGGGGCGTCGTCTGGGCGCCGGCCGCTGACGCCTACGGCCGGCGAAACAGGGAGGCGGCGTCAGGCCGCCCTGCGGCCTGACTTGTCAGTGTCCCGGACCTGTCCGCTGTCTTGCGCCTGTGGTTCCGCCATTGGTGCGGGCGCGCCGGACATGTCGAGGTAGTCCCGGACGTACTCGCCCATCGCTGGGCCTGATCCCGCGCCCACCGGCAGGGCACTCTGCCATGCGGATGCGCACGTCTGGCTCGTCTCGGTGTAGTGGCGAGCGGCCGTCTGCCAGAACGCGATCTGTGCCTGCATAAGATCGATCGGGGTGCGGCAGGCGGCCAGCGTCGCGGGGATATCGCGCCACGCGCGCATGCGTTGCGCGACGAGGGTCGAACAGGCGAGATTGACCCGGGTCGCGCTTCGCACGACAGGTTCGGCCGCCGCGAGCGATTGGGCCATGAGTGACCACGCTGGTGTGGTGTCGCCAGGCGGGAGGCCGTTCGGAAAGGCGTTGGCTCTCGGGTCGAGGCTGCTGTTCGTTCCGCGCGTCATCGTCGCTACTCCACAAATTGAACGGACGGTCGCCGAATATGTCTGGAACCGCCCGACTGCCCTGAGTGTCCCCGGAAAGTGCAGCTGTCACACCACGAGACCGTATAGCAACTCATTGATTTTTCGCAACTTAACCTAAGCGTCAACCTGGATCGGCCCATGCGCCGATACGCTTTTTCTTTTGCCCGGGTGGGCGCTGGCGCATTTACTTGATGAGCGCTGTCAGCGTGGCCAGTGCATCGGCCTCCGAGGCCGGCTTGTCCCAGCGGATGCGTGAGATGCGGGGAAAGCGCATGGCCACGCCGGACTTGTGCCGGCCCGACCGTTGCACGTCGTCGAAGAGGATTTCGAGAACAAGTCCCGGCTCGACCGCCCGGACCGGCCCGAACCGCTCCGTCGTATGCGACCGGATCCAGCGGTCGAGTTCGACGAGTTCGCTGTCGCTGTAGCCCGAATAGGCTTTGCCGACCGGCACCAGTTCACGCCGGTCGTCTCCGGTCCAGAGCCCGAAGGTGTAGTCGGAATAGTAGGACGAGCGGCGTCCCGAACCGCGCTGTGCATACATCAGCACGCAGTCGACGGTCAGCGGCGCACGCTTCAGCTTGTACCAGTGCCCTTTGGGACGTCCGGCTAGGTATGGGCTGTCCAGCCGCTTCAGCATCAGCCCTTCGATTTCCGCCCCGCGCGCGCCTGTCCACAACGCCTCGAGCGCCTCGCGGTTGTCGGCCGCGACGAGGTCCGAGATGTCGGTGCGCGGTGGCCGCACGGCATCGT
>JBGSJD010000289.1:0-3297 GCA_041742195.1 Hyphomicrobiaceae bacterium | reverse complement strand
GAGCGCCATGGCGTCGTAGCCGATCCGAACCGCCTCGGCCGGCGTCGCCGCCGCGACGAGGGGCACCGAGAACGCCATGAAGACGTGCGGCGCGGCCCGGCGGATTTCGGCCGACAACTGCGGCGCTTTCGGATCGAAGCGCACCTTCATCGTATCGATGCCGGCTTCCTGCGCCGCGGCCGCCTCTTCGGCCGAGAAGCAGAGCGTCTCGACGAGAACGCGCTTTCCCTTCTGGTCGCGCAGATCCTTCACGGTGTAGTTGCGCAAGCCATAGTGCCCGCCGAGCGTCATGACGCGCTTGAGGCCCTTCGCTGCCGCATCCCGCGGCGGTATCCCGCCATCGCCCGTCGAATGGCTCGCCATGCCAGTGCTCCCTTGATGCTCTGCTTATCTGACAAGCTTAGCGCATCGGAGGCAGTCGGAAAGGTGGGCTCATCGAAGCCGCGACCACCGCCCTTCGGCCGCCATCGAAAAAAGACGGGTGGTCTGGCGGGTGTCCCGCCAGCGGGGCGCGGGGCTGGCCCCGCTTCGAGCGGAGCTCGAACCGACACCGTCCCCGAGAGCCGTCACGTCTCCGCGCGCATCTCATCCGAGAGGCGGCGCCATGGTTCGATCGACCAGAACGGGCTTGCTGCCCCGGACGTCGACGGCAGCACCCAGATCTGCGGCCCGTCGGAGGGTGTTTGCCGTCCGTAGGGGATATCCCGCGTCGGCCGTCCGAGCACGACGGCGGCGGCGCGTTTGCTCGTGAACGCGATCCGCGCGGGCGCGAATGCGGCCATCTTCTGCTGAAGTCCGACGACCGAGAATGCCGAGGGCGCGATCTCGTGGTCCATGCCGTGGGCGCGCTTGGCGACGTCGGTGAAGCCTATCCCCAGATCGAGCAGCACTCGGAATTCGTGCGGCTCGAACAGCCTTGGTGTCAGGCCCGTGCGAAACAGCGTGGACCAGAACCGGTTACCGGGATGGGCGTAGTAGGCGCCGGCGGCGGCTGAGTGATCCCCAGCCGCCGTTCCCACGAATACCAACTTCAACCCCGCCCGGAGCGAGTCGGGCAGCACGTCGCCCTCGGCGGTGCTGTCGCTCACCCGAGCGCCTTGTTGCTGGCCTTGACCGCCTCGACCGAGCTGCCGGCTTCGCCGGGCATGTGCCCGGGTGTCTTGACGGCGCCCGCCTTGTCGGCGTCGACGTAGACCTTGCCGCCCATCTCGAGGAACTTCTTCGACATCTCGGCCATGCCTTCCTCGGCCTCCACCATCGCCGACTTGCCGGCATTGGTCTTGGCCGCGTAGTCGCGCACGTCCTGCGTGATCTTCATCGAGCAGAACTTCGGCCCGCACATGGAGCAGAAGTGCGCCACCTTGTGGGCGTCCTTCGGCAGCGTCGCGTCGTGCATCTCGCGAGCCGTATCCGGATCGAGACCGAGGTTGAACTGATCCTCCCAGCGGAAATCGAAGCGGGCCCGCGACAGCGCGTCGTCGCGCAACTGCGCCGCCGGGTGGCCCTTGGCGAGATCGGCGGCGTGCGCTGCGATCTTGTAAGTGATCACGCCCGTCTTCACGTCGTTCCGGTCGGGGAGCCCGAGGTGCTCCTTCGGCGTCACGTAGCAGAGCATGGCGCAGCCGAACCATCCGATCATGGCGGCGCCGATGCCGGACGTGATGTGGTCGTAGCCCGGCGC
The DNA here is from genome assembly GCA_041742195.1 of Hyphomicrobiaceae bacterium. Classification (GTDB taxonomy): domain Bacteria; phylum Pseudomonadota; class Alphaproteobacteria; order Rhizobiales; family Hyphomicrobiaceae. The sequence goes on along the minus strand of JBGSJD010000289.1, from coordinate 1,616 downwards.
GATGTCGGTCGTCAGCGGCCCGAGCGTATAGAACGGGGCTTCGCCGCACTCCTTGAGCTGCTTGTCCATGTTGATCTTGATCTTGTGCATCGGCACATGGCCGGGGCCTTCGATCATGACCTGACAGCCCTTCTTCCAGGCGATCTGGGTCAGTTCACCGAGCGTCTCGAGCTCCGCGAACTGCGCGCGATCATTGGCGTCCGCGAGCGAGCCCGGCCGGAGGCCGTCGCCGAGCGAGAACGACACGTCGTAGGCCCGCATGATGTCGCAGATGTCCTCAAAGTGCTCGTAGAGGAAGCTCTCCTTGTGATGCGCGAGGCACCACTTCGCCATGATCGAACCGCCACGCGAGACGATGCCGGTCACACGGTGCGCCGTCAGCGGCACGTAGGCGAGCCGCACGCCGGCGTGGATCGTGAAGTAGTCGACGCCCTGCTCGCACTGCTCGATCAGCGTGTCGCGATAGAGTTCCCACGTCAGCTTGACGGGATCGCCGCCGCACTTCTCGAGCGCCTGATAGATTGGCACCGTTCCGATCGGCACCGGCGAGTTCCTGAGGATCCACTCGCGCGTGTTGTGGATGTTGCGGCCCGTCGACAGGTCCATGACCGTGTCGGCGCCCCAGCGGATCGACCACACCATCTTGTCCACTTCCTCCTCGACGGAGGACGTGACGGCCGAGTTGCCGATATTGGCGTTGATCTTCACGAGGAAGTTGCGGCCGATGATCATCGGCTCCAACTCGGCGTGATTGATGTTGCACGGAATGATGGCGCGGCCCCGGGCGATCTCGTCGCGCACGAATTCCGGCGTGATGTGCTCGGGGATGGCGGCGCCGAAGCTTTCGCCGTCCTTGAGCGCCGCCTTGGCGCGCGCGAGCGCCTCCTTGCGCCCCAGGTTCTCGCGATGCGCGACGTAGATCATCTCCTTGGTGACGATCCCGGCCTTCGCGAATTCGTATTGTGTGACGGGCGCTCCGGGAAGCCCGCGGAACGGCCGCGCCTTGTTCGGGAAATCGCGCGCCAGCGCCTTGCCTTTGACGTTGCCGTTGTCTTCGGGCTTGATCTCGCGGCCATCGTACTGTTCGACGCCGCCGCGCTCGCGGACCCAGGCCTCGCGATGGCGCGGCAGGCCCTTCTCCACGTCGATCCTGGCGGCCGTGTCCGTGTAGGGCCCCGATGGATCGTAGACCCGGAACGGCGGCTCGCCCGATGTGGCCGCGAGCGTGATCTGCCGGAACGGCACGCGGATGTCGTCGTGGCCTTCCGGTGCGTCGTAGATCTTCTCCGAGCCGGCGATCGGGCCGGTCGTGACCTCCGGGATCATCAGATCTTTTTTGCGCGTGATCTTGTTCATGGCATTCCTCCAGTCGTCGCTGTCATCGTGAACGCGGGACCTGCGTTGAGCAAGTCCGGCGTCCTGTTCGGAAGTTGCGTCGGGATCGGCATGGTGAGGTCGTCCCGGTCAATCGAGGGCGGCATGGAAGCGCTGGCCCGGCGGTGTTCCGTAGATCGCGAGCGCCCACTCGGGGGGAAGCGCCGGGGTCGAGCGGGACGTGACGATCCACTCGACGCTGGCTCCCGAACGCGCCGTCGCGATGAGCGTGGCGACGAGAT
>JBGSJD010000288.1:0-4453 GCA_041742195.1 Hyphomicrobiaceae bacterium | reverse complement strand
GCGCGCCGAGGCCGTGGCGCAGATGGCGCTCATGCCGTAGCTGCTGCCGCCCATGCGTCGGAAGGTGGCGCGACAGCGCGCCTTCTCCTTCTCGCCCGATGGGAACACGACATGCCCGAAGCCGCTCCACGACCCTTCGAGCGTGCCCGGCTCCGCCGTCGCCGGGACCATCGCCTGCCCCGTCACGAGAGCGAGGGCCGCGAGGACCGATATGGTTCGACACTTGCGGTCTGGTCTAACATCATGGGACATGGGGTTCATCCTCACTGGCAATGCCGTTAGCTAGGGCCGGGGCGGCGCCCCCTGTCAATCGGACGCTTGTTCAATTCCATGTCAGCGTGGCGCTTCTGCCCATGCTGCCGGTAGACTGGGCTGCCGGTAGACTGGGCTGCCGGTAGACTGGGTGCCGGTAGACTGGGTGCCGGTAGACTGGGTGCCGTCCGACTGAGCCCTCGGGAGACACATCGATCCATGACGACGCTGCTCATCACGCATCCTGCATTCATCGGACACGATACGGGGCCTGGCCATCCCGAACGTGCCGACCGGATGCGCGCGCTCGACAAGGTGATGGGGCACGAGATGTTCGCCGGACTGTCGCGGCTGGAGGCGCCCTTGCGTGACGACAGCCGGCGGTGGATCGCGCTGGCGCATCCGGAAGCCCATATCGATGCGATCGAGAACGCGCGGCCGGGCCCCGACCAGTTCCCGGTGCGGCTCGATCCGGACACGGTCATGTCGCCGGGAACCTTCGAGGCCGCCATGCGGGCCGTCGGCGCGGGGCTGCTCGCGGTCGACGAGGTGATGACGCGACGCGCACACAACGCATTCTGTCAGGTCCGGCCACCGGGCCACCATGCCGAGGCCGCGCGGGCCATGGGTTTCTGCCTGTTCAACAGCATCGCCGTGGCGGCCCACTACGCGCGCGCCGCGCATGGGGCGGAGCGGGTCGCCGTCGTCGATTTCGACGTGCATCACGGCAACGGCACACAGGATATCTTCTGGGGCGACAAGAACCTGTTCTTCGCCTCGACACACCAGATGCCCCTCTATCCGGGGACCGGCGCACTCTCGGAGACGGGGGTCGGCAATATCTGGAATGCCCCGCTCCGGCCGGGCGACGGAGGCGAGCCCTTTCGCGAGGCATTCGAAAGCCGCATCCTGCCAGCCCTCGCCGATTTCGCGCCGGATCTCATCCTCGTCTCGGCGGGCTTCGATGCGCACCGCGACGATCCGCTCGCCAACCTCGAACTCGTCGAGCAGGATTTTGCCTGGGCGACGCGCAAGATCGCCGAGGCTGCCGACCGGCATTGTGGCGGACGGCTCGTCTCGATGCTGGAGGGCGGCTACAATCTCACCGCGCTGGCGCGCTCGGCGGCGGCCCATGTGGCCGTGCTCATGGATGCCGGGAGCTGAGACGACCAATCCGGCGCGGCGCCAACAGGCTCGCACCACAAAGCCACAGGAACTGGACATGCAGGGACAAAAGCCGGCAGCAAAGCTGGCCGATATCAAGGACATGACATTCGAACGGGCGTTGAAGGAACTCGAGGCCATCGTCGGGCGGCTCGAGCGGGGCGACGTGGAACTCGAGGAGTCGATCGCGATCTACGAGCGCGGTGACGCGCTGAAAGCCCACTGCGACCGCCTCCTGAAGCAAGCCGAAGCCAAGGTCGAGCGCCTGACGTTCGGACCGGACGGTGCCCCCAGGGCGGCCGAGCCGTTCGATCCGGAAAGCTGAGGCGACCACCGTCCGCCGCCGCCAGAACCGGCCAGTTTCCGCACCCGCGACCGAACGACCGGCACAAAACGTGCGAAGAGCGCCTATATGTAGGGCGAATGACAGTTCATTCCGGGTCCGCTCAGAGGCCGAAACGCCTAGACTGTGGACCTCAGACCTTTGACAGCGGTGCACGATGAGCACGCCCAGCAAGACCCCACTGCTCGACCAGATCCAGTCGCCCGCCGATCTCCGGTTCCTGCCGGAGAAAGATCTCGCGGCCGTGGCCGCAGAGCTTCGGCAAGAGACGATCGATGCCGTCTCGGTGACGGGTGGCCATCTCGGCGCCGGGCTCGGGGTGATCGAACTCACCGTGGCGCTGCACTACGTCTTCAACACGCCGGACGATCGGCTCATCTGGGACGTCGGGCATCAGGCGTATCCGCACAAGATCCTGACCGGGCGGCGCAATCGCATCCGGACGCTCAGACAGGGCGGTGGTCTTTCCGGCTTCACCAAGCGCACGGAGAGCCCCTACGACCCGTTCGGGGCGGCCCATTCCTCGACGTCGATCTCAGCCGGCCTCGGCATGGCGGTGGCGCGTGACCTCGACGGGCGCGACAACAACGTCGTGGCGGTGATCGGCGATGGCGCGATGAGCGCCGGGATGGCCTACGAGGCCATGAACAACGCCGGCGTGCGCAACGAGCGGCTGATCGTCATCCTCAACGACAACGACATGTCGATCGCGCCGCCGGTCGGGGCGCTGTCGCACTATCTGGCGCGGATCACGTCGTCCGGCACGTATCTCCAGCTCCGGGAGTCGGCGAAGCAGCTGGCCAAGCGGCTCCCCAAGCACTGGGAGCGGCGGGCGGCGCGGATGGAGGAGTATACGCGCCACCTCTGGCAGGGCGGGGCGTGGTTCGAGGACCTCGGCTTCTATTACGTTGGGCCCATCGACGGGCACGACCTCGACATCCTGCTCGCGGTCCTGAAGAACGCGCGGGACGCCCGGAAGGGGCCGATCCTCGTCCATGTCGTGACCAAGAAGGGCAAGGGATATCCCCCGGCCGAGGCCGCCGCCGACAAGTATCACGGCGTCAACCAGTTCAACGTCATCACCGGGGCGCAGGCGAAGCCGAAAGCCAATGCGCCCGGCTATACGAAGGTGTTCGCGGAAAGCCTGATCCAGGCCGCCCGGAAGGACCCGAAGATCGTCGCGGTCACCGCCGCGATGCCGTCGGGGACGGGGCTCGACCTCTTCGGGAAGGAATTTCCGGACCGGACCTTCGACGTCGGGATCGCCGAGCAGCACGGGGTCACGTTCGCGGCCGGTCTCGCGACGGAAGGCTTCAAACCGTTCACAGCCATCTACTCCACGTTCCTGCAGCGCGCCTACGACCAGGTCGTGCACGACGTCGCGATCCAGAAGCTGCCGGTGCGCTTTCCCATCGACCGTGCCGGTTTCGTCGGAGCCGACGGGCCGACCCATGCCGGCTCGTTCGATGTGACCTATCTTGCCTGCCTGCCGGATTTCGTGGTGATGGCAGCGAGCGACGAGGCCGAACTCAAGCACATGGTGCGGACAGCCGCCGCCTATGACGAAGGGCCGATTGCGTTTCGCTACCCGCGCGGCGAGGGCGTCGGCATCGACATGCCCGAACGCGGCAGCGTACTGGAAATCGGCAAGGGCCGGATCGTGCGCGAGGGAACGAAGGTCGCGTTGCTATCGCTGGGCACCCGGCTTGCCGATTGCCTCAAGGCGGCGGAAGAACTGGAAAGCTACGGACTTTCGACCACGGTCGCCGACGCCCGCTTCGCCAAGCCGCTCGACCGCGACCTCATCGCCCGGCTGGCCCGCGAACATGCCGTGCTGGTGACGGTGGAGGAAGGCGCGATCGGCGGCTTCGGCAGCCATGTGGCGCAGTTCCTCGCCGAAAATGGAATGCTGGACGGCGGTCTCAAATTCCGCTCGATCTTCATGCCGGACGCCTTTGTCGACCAGGCTGCGCCCGCGGTCATGATCGCCAAGGCCGGGCTAGACTCGCGGGGCATCCTCATCAAGGTTTTCGACGCGCTCGGCATGGAGCATCCCCGCGCCGCGAAAGGCGACAAGCGCTAGATCACCGGCGCCAGCTCAAAGCCCGAGCGCGGCCCTGATCGCAAAGGCCACGACTGCCAGCACCGCCACGCCCGCCGCCCAAAGCACCACGAACCAGGCAAGCCGGCCGGCCCATTTGCGCCCGTCCGTCAATGATAGCCCTCGCCCGCCCTGACCTTGCCGCGGAAAACCCAGTAGGCATAGGCGGTATAGATGAGGATGACCGGCACCAGCACCGCAGTGCCGACCAGCAGGAAGCCGAGGCTTGAATCGGGCGCAGCCGCCTCGGCGATCGTCAGCGCCGGCGGCACGATGTGCGGGTAGAAGCTGATGCCGATCCCGACAAAGCAAAGCACGAAGATGCCGAGCGCCGACAGGAATGGTTGGTAGTCCTTGCCGCTCGAAAGCCCGCTGAACAGCAGATAGGCAAGCAACGCGACGAAGAGCGGCACGACAAACGAGAAGATCGCCGTCGGGAGGGTGAACCAGCGGTCGAAATAGACCGGGTCGAGAAACGGCGTCCAAAGACTGACTGCAAGAATGAGCGCCAGCGTCGCGCCGCCGGCCAACCGCGCGTGTCCGCGCGCACGCGCCTGCAGCGGACCTTCCGTCTTCATGACCAGCCATGTCGC
>JBGSJD010000287.1:0-8377 GCA_041742195.1 Hyphomicrobiaceae bacterium | reverse complement strand
CACCCGGCGGTTACCCGATGCCGCCGATCCCGGAGTGGCCCGGCCCGACCGGACCGGAAAGCGGACGCTCACGCGAGGAGGGCGGCTTTCCGCTGCCCGGCCCCCGCGGCGATAATCCCTATGGCGATCTCTCGGATATTCTGCGGCGCGGCGGACGGTTGCCCACGCCCGCCGGCGAGAGCGACGGCACGAGTGGGCTGTGGTCGATCGTGCGGCAGGTGCTCGGCGGCGCGCTCGGTTTCGGCAAGCGCGGCATCGTCGGCTGGATCATTCAGTTCATCGTCATGCGCTGGGGCTGGAAACTGCTCCAGCGCATTCTGCTCGGCCGCTGATGAGCGAGACGCGATGTTCGGCTCAGCCCTTGCGGCAGGGACGCGCCGTCACGTAGCACTTCCAGCCTTCGGTCGCCTTGTCGCACTTCATGCCCTTGCTGCCGGCGAGGGCGAAGGAACCCCACCTGGAGCCATACTCCCAGGCCGTGAAGTCCTGCCACACCTTGATCGCGGATAGCTCTGCGGCCTTGCGCGTCTTCTGGCCGGTGCCGCTTCCATCGTGGAAATGATCGACCATGCAGACCTTCCCGCCCTCGCGCCACTGGGCATGGATGCCCGCGAGGTCGAGGCCCTGCGCAACGGCAGGCGCGATGCCGATGACGCAAAGTGCAGCAGCTGCAAGCAGCGTTGCTCGAACGCTCATGGATCGATCTCCGTGAATTCTAGACGACGACAGTGAGTCGAGAATCGATGCCTGATTTGCGCACGCCTTCATAGATGGAAGCCCGCCGGACCGCCGCGTTTGCGGCCGATCGGTGCAACTTCGCATCACGTGAACGGACGGTTTCGGCGCCACTGCGTGCCGTATTTGATCCGGATCAAACCGGGGGCACGATCAGAGCCTCGAGGGCGGCGCGCATTGGGCCGGGAATGGGCGTCGGCCGCTGCGTGACCCGGTCGACGAAGACGTGCACGAAATGGCCCTCGGCGCGCGCGGTCGTCTCGGCGGCATCGCTGGAGAAGAGGCCGATCTCGTAGCGCACGGACGACGAGCCCAGCCGGCCGACGCGAAGTCCGCCGTCGATGCTTTCCGGATAGGCGAACGATTTGTGGAAGCGACAGAGCGACTCCACCGCGAGGCCGATCACGGGGCCCTGCTTGAAGTCGAGCCCGCCATGATCGATCAGGTAGCGATTGATGAGCGTGTCGAAGTACGAATAGTAGACCACGTTGTTGACGTGGCCGTAGACGTCGTTGTCCATCCAGCGGGTCGGAAGGACGAGGAAATGCCGGTAGTCGGCGCGCGTGCCGATGCGGGGACGCTCTTGGCTCATGGAAGCGCTCGGTGTCGTGGATGTGAGGTCGCGGCCGTCTGGGTCAGGGCGCCTTCGCGGCGATCACCTGGACCTCGAACAGGCACTCGGCGTCCGCCATCTTGCCCTCGACGCAGGCGCGCGCCGGCAGGTTCGCGGGATCGACCCACTCGAGCCACGCCGGGTTCATCGCATCGCGCAGCCGGATGTCCGCGAGCCAGATCGTGGCCCAGAGGATGTGGGATTTCGACGATCCGCAGAGCGCGAGGAACTTGTCGAGATCGCGGAACGCCTCGCGCGCCTGTCCGGCGACGTCGAGGGTCAGATCGTCGGCGATGGCGCCGGCGGTGAAGACGAAGGGCGACGCCTCGACGACGTTCGCCAGAATGGGCTCGAGCTCGCGCCGGATGATGGCCATGGTCGCCCTCCGTTTTCGTGTGTGCCGGATATTACTTCGTGGCGATGACGGCGATCTCGACCAGGATGGCCGGATCGGCAAGCTTGGCCTCGATGCAGGCGCGGCCGGGGAGGTTCTGCCCGCCGGTCCACTCGTTCCAGGCGATGTTCATCTTGTCGCGCAGCCGGATGTCGGGAACCCAGATCGTGGCGGAGACGATCTTCGACTTGTTCGAACCGGCGAGAGCGAGCAGGCGGTCGATCTCGGCGGTGACTTCGCGCGTCTGCGCGGTGACGTCCTGATTGGTGTTGTTCGGCGTGATGCCGGCGGTGAAGACGAAGCCGTTGGCCTCGACGACCTTCGACAGGATGCCCTTCGACTCGTGACGGATGAGCGACATGTGATGAACTCCTCGATGAATGGGGACGCGCAGTCTTAGCACGCGCGGCGGGGGATTCCAGTTCGGTGTGGGCAATCGGGTGCCCGGACGACAGCGGAACGGCCGGACCATCGCCCGGTCCGGCCGTTCCCTGATATGCAGCCGCGTCGTCGCAAGCCTCAGCCCTTCATGGCCTCGAGCAGCGTCGTGCCGAGACCTGCCGGCGACATCGAGATCTTGATGCCGGCCGACTTCATGGCCTCGAACTTGTCCTCGGCCTTGCCCTTGCCGCCGGAGATGATGGCGCCGGCATGGCCCATCCGCCGTCCCGGAGGCGCGGCGGCGCCGGCGATGAAGCCGGCCATGGGCTTGGAGCGCCCGCGCGCCCGCTCGCGGCGGACGAAGTCGCAGGCTTCCTCCTCGGCCGATCCGCCGATCTCGCCGATCATGATGATGGCGTCGGTATCGGGATCGGCGAGGAACATGTCGAGCACGTCGATGAACTCGGTGCCCTTCACCGGATCACCGCCGATGCCGACCGCCGTCGACTGGCCGAGGCCGACGTCGGAGGTTTGCTTGACCGCTTCGTAGGTGAGCGTGCCCGAGCGCGACAGGATGCCGATCCGCCCCGGCCGGAAGATATTGCCGGGCATGATGCCGATCTTGCACGCGCCCGTCGTCAGGACGCCCGGGCAGTTCGGGCCGATGAGGCGCGACCACGAGCCGGTCAACGCGCGCTTCACGCGCACCATGTCCATCACCGGAATGCCTTCCGTGATGCACACGATGAGCGGGATCTCGGCGTCGATGGCCTCGAGGATGGCGTCGGCCGCGAATGGCGGTGGCACGTAGATCGAGGTGGCGGTGCAGCCCGTCTTCGCCTTGGCCTCGGCCACGCTGTCGAAGATCGGAACGCCCGCGAGCGCCTCGTCCGGGTGCTTCGAGCCGCCCTTGCCGGGCGTCACGCCGCCGACGACCTGGGTGCCGTAGGCGAGCGCGGCCTTGGTGTGATAGCCGCCCTGGGCGCCGGTGATGCCCTGGCAGATGACCTTGGTGTTCTTGTCGACGAGGATTGCCATGGCTCAGGCCGCCTTCTTGACTTCTGCGGTGATTTTCTTCGCAGCGTCCTCGAGATTGTCCGCCGCCACGATCTTGAGGCCCGAGGCCGCCATGATCTCCTTGCCGAGTTCGACGTTCGTGCCCTCGAGCCGGACGACGAGCGGCACCTTCACGCCGAGTTCACGAGCTGCCGCCACCACGCCTTCCGCGATGATGTCGCAGCGCATGATGCCGCCGAAGATGTTGACCAGGATGCCGTTCACGTTGGGGTCGTTGAGGATGATGGTGAAGGCTTCCTTGACCTTCTCCTTGGACGCCGATCCGCCGACGTCGAGGAAGTTGGCGGGCTCGAGACCATAGAGCTTGATGATGTCCATCGTGGACATGGCAAGGCCGGCGCCGTTGACGAGGCAGCCGATGGTGCCGTCGAGCTTGACGTAGGCGAGGTCGTGCTTGGAGGCCTCGATCTCGGCCGGATCCTCCTCGGTGAGATCGCGCAGCTCGACGATTTCCTTGTGCCGGAAGAGCGCGTTGCTGTCGAAGTTCATCTTGCCGTCGAGGCAGATGAGCTTGCCGTCCTTGGTGACGACCAGCGGATTGATCTCGAGGAGGCTCATGTCCTTCTCGACGAACATCCGGTAGAGGTTGCCCGCCATGCGGACGCACTGGTTGACGAGGTCGCCCTCTAGCCCGAGCGTGAACGCGAGCTTGCGGCCGTGGTAGGCGGAGAAACCGGACGCCGGATCGATCGAGAAGGTGACGATCTTCTCGGGCGTGTCGTGGGCGACCTTCTCGATGTCCATGCCGCCCTCGGTCGAGGCGATGAACGCGACCCGCCCCGTGGAGCGGTCGACGAGCATGGAGAGATAGAGTTCGCGGGCGATGGCCGAGCCATCCTCGATGTAGAGGCGGTTGACCTGCTTGCCGTCGTCGCCCGTCTGGGCCGTGACGAGGGTGCGACCGAGCATCTGGCTCGCGAACGTGCGCACCTCGTCGACCGACTTGGCGAGCCGGACGCCGCCGCCCGTACCGGCCTCGGCTTCCTTGAACTTGCCCTTGCCGCGCCCGCCGGCGTGGATCTGGGCCTTCACCACCCAGACCGGCCCGGGCAGCTTCTTCGCGGCCTCGACGGCTTCTTCTGCCGAGAAGGCGGGGAAGCCTTCGCCGGTCGGAATGCCGTACTGGCGATAGAGATCCTTCGCCTGGTACTCGTGAATGTTCATGCTCACCGCCGTCTGGTTGTGTGTCCGAGACCCCGAATGCTCAGCGCTTGTGCGACAGAAGTGCCCCGAGATCAAGCCGCCGGACACCACAAAGCCCCCTGAAGGCGCACCGGTGGGCGAGACGGCCGCCGCAAAAGACGCGGCAAGGGCAGCTCGGCATGGTCGCCGGATCGGTTTGCGAGCGTCCCGCCGCCGTCGAACGAAATCGCAACTTTGCGGCGTTAGTCTGCCACCCGAGTACCGCCCCGAGCCGAGTGCGTGCCGACATGCGTGGATTGCTGATCGCTTTGGCCCTGTTTGCGCCGATCGTGCTCGCCAATCCGATATTCTGGTGGCTGGTACAAGCAAATCATTCCGCCGCGCCGGTGACCGCCATCGAGGCGGATGGTCGGGTTCAGCAGGCGTTGCTCGGGCCGAAATCGCCGTGGCCGGACTGGGCGCTCAGCCCCGACGATGCGACGTTGACGGTCGAGGCCTGGTTCGCCTACCCGCCCGCACCGATGACGGGCTTCGGCACGCTGAAGTTCAAGGGCGACGCGGCCACTGGCGTGCGCGCTTTCGTGGCCAAGCTCGAGGCCGCCGGCTGGACGGTCGAGACCGCACGGAGCGACACAGTCGACCCGGTGCTGCCGCCCCGACCGTTCCAGATGTGCCAGCTGCGGGCCACCCGCAAGCATGGCGAACCCTACGTCATGTCGGCGAGTGTTCCACTCGGCTACGCCGGGATCTCGGCCCGCCAGCACTGGTGGAGTGCACCACCCGAGCAGTTCGCCACCTGGCCGCCGTTGTCTGGCCCACCCTGCTGAAACGACGAAGGGGCCGCACCGTCAGGTGCAGCCCCTCGCGTGTTCGTCGCGCCGAAAGCGTCAGGCGCCGAGATGCGGAGCGATCTGGTTGCAGGCGTCGATGAGGCCCTTCACGCTCTCGACCGACTTCATGAACATCTGCCGCTCGCCCGAGTTGAGCTCGATCTCGACGATGCGCTCGACGCCGTTGGCACCGATCACGACGGGCACGCCCACATAGAGGCCCTTCACGCCGTACTCGCCGTTGAGATAGGCGGCGCAGGGCAGGATGCGGCGCTTGTCCTTCAGGTAGCTCTCGGCCATCTGGATCGCCGACGAAGCTGGCGCATAGAACGCCGAGCCGGTCTTCAGGAGGCCGACGATCTCGCCGCCGCCCTTGCGCGTGCGGTCCACGATCTGGTCGAGGCGCTCCTGCGTCATCCACTTCATCTTGATCAGGTCCGGGAGCGGCACGCCGCCGACCGACGAATAGCGCACGAGCGGCACCATGTCGTCGCCGTGGCCGCCGAGCACGAAGGCCGAGACGTCCTCGACGGAGACCTTCATCTCCTCGGCGAGGAACATGCGGAAGCGGCCGGTGTCGAGCACGCCCGCCATGCCGATGACCTTGTTCTTCGGCAGACCGCACGCCTTCTGCAGCGCCCAGACCATGGCGTCGAGCGGGTTCGTGATGCAGATGACGAAGGCGTTGGGCGCGTACTTCTTGATGCCGGCGCCCACCTGCTCCATGACCTTGAGGTTGATGCCGAGCAGGTCGTCGCGGCTCATGCCGGGCTTGCGCGCCACGCCGGCCGTCACGATGACGACCTCGGCGCCCTCGATGTCGACATAGGCGCTGGTGCCCTTCATGTGGGCATCGAAGCCCTCGACCGCGCCCGACTGCATGATGTCGAGCGACTTGCCGGCCGGCATCCCCTCGGCGACGTCGAACAGCACGACATCGCCAAGCTCCTTGAGACCCACGAGGTGGGCGAGCGTGCCGCCGATCATGCCGGCGCCCACGAGGGCGATCTTGGTGCGTGCCATGAGGTGTTCTCCGTCGGAAGCGCAGGGATGCGCGAGCAGCGTCCAGGCGCTGCGAAGGGACCCGTGTCGATCCGCCAGCGCGCTGTGATCGGTGCCCGATTAGCCCGAAAACGCGGAAGCGGCAAGATCGCGGGGCTGCGGCATGGATCGCGAGCCGCGCGGGACGGCCTCAGTCGAGGAGCCGCTTGAGGTTCGGGACGTCGCAGAGGATCTGGTTCGGGCGCGGCTCGGAGATGTAGCCCTGCCGCTTCAGCTCGGCCATGATCCGGCTCGCCGTCTCCGTCGTGAGCCCGAGGATGGCGCCGAGATCCTCCCGACTGAAGAGGTCGCAGCGGTCGTCGTCGGATGTCTCGGTGAGCCAGAGCAGCAGGCGGATCACGCGATGCCGGGCCGGCCCCGTCGAAAGCTCCGTGATCGAGCGGTCGGCATCGCTGAGTGCCCGGTGCCAGCGCGCCATGAGCTCGTGGAAGAGCTGCGGATTGGACTGCGACAGCCGTTTGACGACCTCCACCGGGAGCCGGCAGAGTTCCGTCGGATGCAGTGGCACGACGGTATGTTGGTACGTCTCGCCGATCATGGCCTCTAGGCCGATCAGGTCGGCCCGGCGCATCAGGCGGACGATGCGCTGGGTGCCGTCCGGCAGGTACTGGGTGAGCTTGACGAGGCCCTTCCGGATCGTGAACAACGCCGCGGCCGGATCGCCGGCGCTGTAGATCGGCGTCCCGGGTGGGTAGACGAGCTGGTCGATCGGCCGGTGGATGAGCTCGAAGTCGGCCTCCCCGAGCCCGGCGAAGAGGGCCGAGGCGCGCACGCTGCAATTTCGGCAGTCCGCGATGCCGGTCCAGGCTTCGGTGCGTGAGACGCTCTTCATCCAGGGCCACTCGATTGGCGCGCGTCGGGAACAGCATGCCGACATCGGCCGGCACGACGCGCCGGACTATGGGGCCGCGCGCCCGTCCTCGCAATGCGACGCGTGATCTGGATGGCTGCCCGGGAGCGCTCAGGCGTCCCGCGGCAGGAGGCCGAGCAGGCCCGTGACCGCGTAGGCGCCGACAGCCGTGCCGATGGCCCCCGCGAACCAGATGCCGAGGATGACGATGACGTCGACCGGCCCGCCGAGATCACCGAGGCTCGAGCGCGTGATCGCCTGTACGAAGATGACGGAGGCGAAGCCGCCCGCGATGCCGAGCGCCTGCGCGATGAGGAGGCGCCGCGAAGCGAGGCCCCCCTCGCGGACGAGCGTCACCAGGAATGCGACCGTCAGCGCGATGGCGATGAGGACGAGCGCTCCGAGCAGCCACGGCCCGAACATCTCGATGAACACGGACGAGAGCGTTTCGAAGGTGAGGTCTTTCATTGGGGCATCCTCTCAGGCGTGACCGCGCAGCATGGCGAGATAGGTCGGCTTCAACGCGATCTCCTTCATGAGCCAGGTGATCCAGAGCTCCTCCAGCGGCGCAATGATGCCCGGGAACGACGGCACGAGATTGTTATCGTAATCGAACTCGACGAGCATCGCCCGACCGATGCGCGTGATCAACGGGCACGACGTGTAGCCGTTGTAGACGGCGCCCGATTTGCCCTTGGCGATGTCCGCGACGAGATGATCGACGGCCACCGGCACCTGCCACTTCACGCTCGCCGCGGTCTTGCCCTTCGGCACGCCGGCCACGTCGCCGACGGCGAACACGTTGGCAAAGCGCGGATGGCGCAGCGTCGCCTTGTCGGCCTCGACCCAGCCGTCCGCTGCGAATGGCCCCGACTGCCAGGCGAGCGGGCTCTTTCGGACGGCGTCGGGCGCGCGCATCGGCGGCACCACGTTGATGAAGTCATAGGGCAGCTCGGTCGTGCCCTGCGGCGTCGTGAACGTGGCCCGCTTGCGGCCGAGGTCGATCGACTTCAGGACGTGATTGTGGACGACGCCGATGCCCCGGTCGGCAAACAGCATGCGCACCTTTTCGTGGACGATGGGCACGCTGAACAGCGCTGTATTGTGGGCGGCGTAGGTGAGCTTGCACTTGCCCCGCGCGCCCCGATCACGAGCGACGTCGTCGGTGATGAAGGCGTATTTGAGCGGCGCGCCGGCGCATTTCATCTCGGTGGCGGGACGCTGGAAGAGCGCGTCGCCGCCACGCTCGGCGTAGCGTGACATCTCGAGCCACGTGGCGTGCGCCAGATCGG
>JBGSJD010000286.1:0-2042 GCA_041742195.1 Hyphomicrobiaceae bacterium | reverse complement strand
GTGCGAACGCTGGCTCCGCTCGGACGTCGCGGCGAGAAGGGTGCGATCCGTATCGTGACGGCGCGCTACGCTCCCACTCAGGCGCCCGATCCCGACACCGGCCGTCGGGCCATCGTACCGGACGTCGTCGTCGAGCAGGCGCCGGCGCACGCAGTCTGTCGCGGTGTCGATCACCCCGATCTTCAGGCCGGGCAGCCGATCTGTCGCAGGAGGCAGCTCGCAGAGGACGAGCAGCTTCGCCGCGCTCTTGCGCTGCTCGACGACGCCGTCATTGCCGCTCGGCCTTGATGACGGTATGGCGGTGCGAACTTCTGCTCGCACGATGATGCCGAGATCGCTTTGCGCGGAGCCTTGCCAAGATGACGACCGATGCCCTTCCCTACCGGCCCTGCGTCGGGATCATGGTCGTCAATCGTGAGGGGCTGGTCTGGATCGGCCGGCGCGCGAACCGCCCCGAAAAGGAGATGACGGGCGGGTGGTGGCAGATGCCGCAGGGCGGCATCGATCCGGGCGAAGAACCGGCTGTCGCGGCTCACCGGGAACTGGCCGAAGAGACGGGAATGCGATCCGTCACGCTCCTCGCCGAAAGCCGCGACTGGTTTCCCTATGATCTGCCGGCGGAGATGAAAGGCCGCATCTGGGGCGGCCGATACCGTGGCCAGACGCAGCGCTGGTTTGCGTTCCGCTTCGAGGGTGACGACGGGGAGATCGATCTCAGTCCGCCGGGGCACGAGCAGGAGTTCGATGCGTGGCGCTGGGCGCCGCTCGACGAGGTGCTTGGCCTGATCGTGCCGTTCAAGCGCGACGTCTACCGGAGCGTGATCGACGAGTTCCGGCCGGTGATCGCGCCGGCGACCTAGTGTTTGCGCGGGGCGGCCCAGGACAGGTCGCCGTCGACGTAGTACCACCGGCCGGCCTCTCTCACGAAACGGGAGACCTCGTGCAGGACGTGGTCGCGTCCGCCCTGGCGCGCGCGGGCAGTGAACTCCACGGTCGCTCTACCCCCATCCGTGGCGGTCCCCAGGACGCGGAGCAGCAGCCACTGCTGGTCCGCGTTCAACGCAAAGTCCGCTAGCCGTGTCGAGGGATGCCAGGTGGCCAACAGATAGTCGGCCTTGCCGAGGGCGTATGCGGCGTATCGCGACCGCATGAGCGCTTCGGCGGTCGGCGCCACGGCCTGGCCCGCATGGTACGGCGCGCAGCACGAGGCGTAAGGCGTCGTCTCACTCTTCTTGCGGCACGGACACCGCGTCGCCGGATCGATCACGTCAGCGCCCGTACTGGATGCGCTTTGCCGACGGCCACACGACGCGGTAGCCGAACTCGATCGTGCGCTCCTCGTCGGGGGCCAGCGTCTGGTCCCAGGCCATGACGCCGCGCTTGTCGTCCACGTCGCGACGCGTCGGCTGGCTGCGGGTGGTCAGTTCGACCTTGATGTCCTGATTCTGCGAGACGGGGACCTGATCGAGGACGGTCAACTGGATCGGGCGGGAATGGGCGTTCTTCACCGTGATGCGATAGTTGCGGGCATCGGTCTTGGACGAACTGATGATGCCGCTCTCGCCGCGCTTTTCATCGATGACGGCGTGCCGGACCCGGACGGCATCATCGGCACCGAAGCCCAATTCGTGGTCTTCGCCGGGCGTCAACTGGGGAAGGCGACCGTTGCCGACGAAGGTGGCATCACGAAACAGCGCCACCTGCCCCGGCAGGTACGGGGCGCCGGTCTTGGGGGCGGTCAGCTCGGCGTAGAGATAGGCCCGGGGCTCGATGCGCGGCGTAGTGCGCACGACGAGCGTTGGATCGATGACGGTCGTCTCGAGTTCAACGCGCTTCTGCTCGCCGTTGCCGGGGACCGTCAACCGGGCGGGCACCTTGAACGTGGCCTGGAAGGCTCCGGCCTCGATGGTCGACTGCTGGATTTCGGCGGCTTTCATCACCGGCTCGGCGGCGGCGTCGGCCATCTCGGCGGTCGCCTGACGGCCGCGCAGAGAGCGGCTCATGGTGCTGGGTGCGGGCATGGCCATCGGGCGGGGTGGCGG
>JBGSJD010000285.1:0-3705 GCA_041742195.1 Hyphomicrobiaceae bacterium | reverse complement strand
GTCCGCATTCGCAAGCGCGGCGACGGCCACTTCGTGGCCCGCGTCAGCATCGACGGCGCGGCGGTGTCCATGCTGGTCGATACGGGCGCCTCGACGGTCGTCCTCCGCCAGCAGGACGCCAAGCTTCTTGGTGTCGACCTGAAACGCCTCAAGTATTCGGTCCCCGTCCAGACGGCGAACGGCCTGGCCTATGCGGCCCACGCCAAGCTGAGCGAGGTCGCCATCGGCAACATCGTGCTCCGCAACGTGGACGCCCTGGTCGCCCAGCCCGGCGTGCTGAAGGAGAGCCTGCTGGGTATGAGTTTCTTAAGCCGCTTGCGGTCTTATGAATTCGCCGGCGAGTTCCTCACGTTCCGGAACTGAGAACGCTTTGCCCGTGACCGGCCTGGGTGCGAAGGGTCGGTGCGATGATGTCGTCAGGCGTCCAGAATCTTCTGAAATCGGCCGGGAGCTGGGTCATCGGCCTCGGCGTGATCGCCGTGGTGCTGGTCAATCAGGACGCGATCCGGTCTGAGCTGGGGCTGCGCCTGGCACCCGAGGATTTCGGGGTCGTGGCGCGCGACAGCGACGCCTACGAGCGCGAACGCGCCGCCATCGAAGAGCAGCAACGGGAAGCCGCGCTCGAGCACCGCCGCGCGCAGCGCCAGCCGGAGCGCCGTCGCGGAACCAGCAGGCAGGAAGATCCGCTCTTCAAGACCTCGGTCGAGCTTTACCGCGGCTCCGGCGGCCACTTCCATGCCGACGCCGCCGTCAATGGCCGCACGATCTCCGTCCTCGTCGACACCGGCGCGACTCTGGTCGCGCTCAGCTACGAGGATGCGTCCTCGATCGGCATCAGCGTCCGCCCGGAGGACTTCCGCTACGTCTCGAATACCGCCAACGGACAGGCCCGCTTCGCCCGCGTCGTGCTCGACGAAGTCCGCATCGGCAACGTCAGCGTGCGCAACGTCGAGGCGGCCGTCAGTCAGCCGGGCCGCCTTGGGACCACGCTCCTCGGCATGTCGTTTCTCGGCAAGCTCCGCATGGAAATGACGGGCGGCCGCCTCGTCCTGGAGCAATAGGCGTTTCGGCGGCGCCGGCGCCAATCGGTCGAACTCTCGCCCGGAAGCCATGCCAACGCAGATTGCTCGACCCGATCCACGATTTGCGATAGCGATCGGGCCAGATCCGACCGACCCACGGGGATGTTCATGCTGCCCAAGCCACGCGCCGACTTGAAGCCGAACACCGCCGACTTCGAGCGCCTGCCGCTCGTCAAGCCGACGGGCTTTCGCGAATACGATGCCCGATGGCTGTTCCCGGGCGAAATCAACCTGATGGGTCTCAACGCCATCGGCCTCGGTCTCGCCACGCTGGTGCATCGCCGCGGCGTGGCCCCGCGCTTCGTCGTC
Source organism: Hyphomicrobiaceae bacterium (assembly GCA_041742195.1). Classification (GTDB taxonomy): domain Bacteria; phylum Pseudomonadota; class Alphaproteobacteria; order Rhizobiales; family Hyphomicrobiaceae. Next base: position 2,314 of record JBGSJD010000285.1, on the reverse strand, counting down.
GGCCACGACTTTCGCTGGTACTCGGCCTCCGTCAAGCAAGCCCTGATGACCGGGTTGCTGGCCGGCGGCGCCGAGGTCCACGACATCGGTCTCGCGCTCTCGCCGATGGCCTACTACGCGCAGTTCGCGCTCGATGTCCCGTGTGTCGCCATGGTCACGGCGAGCCACAACGACAACGGCTGGACCGGCATCAAGATGGGCCTCGCCCGTCCGTTGACGTTCGGCCCGGACGACATGTCCGAGCTGAAGTCGATCGTGCTGTCGGGCGCTTTCGAGACCCGGGATGGCGGCCGATACATCCATGTGCCCGACATTCCCGAGCGCTACATGGCCGACCTCTCGGCGCGCCCGAAGCTGAAGCGGCGCCTGAAGGTGGTGGCCGCTTGCGGCAACGGAACGGCGGGCGCCTTCGCGCCGCAGGTCCTCGAGGCGATCGGCTGCGAGGTGATCCCGCTCGATTGCACGCTGGATCACTCGTTCCCCCGCTACAACCCGAACCCCGAAGACATGAAGATGCTGCACGCCATCAGTGCAGCGGTCCTCGAGCACAAGGCCGACGTAGGGCTCGGCTTCGACGGCGATGGTGACCGCTGCGGCGTCGTCGACAACGAGGGCCACGAGATCTTCGCCGACAAGGTCGGCGTCATGCTCGCCCGCGATATCTCGGCGCTGCATCCGGGCGCGACGTTCGTCGCCGACGTCAAGTCGACCGGCCTCTTCGTCACCGATCCCGTCCTGATCGCCAATGGCGCCAAGGCGCTCTACTGGAAGACCGGCCACTCGTACATGAAGCGCTACACCTTCGAGCAGAAGGCGCTCGTCGGCTTCGAGAAGTCGGGCCATTTCTTCTTCCAGCCGCCGCTCGGCCGCGGCTACGACGACGGCCTCGTCGCAGCCCTCGCCGTCTGCGACATGCTCGATCGCAGCCCCGGTCGCACCATGGCCGACCTCTGCCGCGATCTCCCGAAGACCTGGCAGTCGCCCACAATGTCGCCGCACTGCGACGACGAGAAGAAGTACGGCGTCGTCGATCGCATCGTCGCCCAGTACCAGGCCGCCGAGGCGAAAGGCGCGAAGATCGCCGGCCAGTCGATCCGCGACCTCGTCACCGTCAACGGCGTGCGCGTCACGCTGGCGGACGGCACCTGGGGCTTGGTCCGGGCGTCGTCCAACAAGCCCGAGCTGGTGATCGTGGTCGAGAGCCCGGTCAGCGAGGCGAACATGCGCGCGATCTTCGCCGATATCGACGCGCGTCTGTCCGAGTGCCCCGAGGTCGGAGCCTACAACCAGAAGATCTGATCGCGCCCCGGTACGGCGAGCGCGGCCGCCGGGAGACGCTGCGAGGAAGTTCACGCACGCTTATTGACGAGCGCCGGGCGGTGCCCCATGTCCCGGGCGCCCGGCGCGGCGCCGTCGCGTCGGGTGTAGGACTTTGCCTCCACGGGACACCTCATGAGCAAACCCAAGCCGCCTTCCCCCGAAGGCACACTGAAGCTGCGCGACGATCCGAGCCGCCGCTTCCTTGCAACGATGATCTTCGGGTCGCGCTGGCTTCAGGTGCCTCTCTACCTCGGCTTGATCCTGGCCCAGTGCGTTTACGTGCTCTTGTTTGTCAAGGAGCTGTGGCATCTGGTGTCGCACGCGGCCACATTCTCAGAGCAGCAGATCATGCTGATCGTTCTGGCGCTGATCGACGTGGTGATGATCTCGAACCTGCTCGTCATGGTCATCGTCGGCGGCTACGAGACGTTCGTCTCGCGTCTGCGCCTCGAGGATCATCCCGATCAGCCGGAGTGGCTCAGCCACGTCAACGCCAGCGTCCTCAAGATCAAGCTCGCCATGGCGATCATCGGCATCTCGTCGATCCATCTCCTGAAGACGTTCATCGAAGCCGGTAATCTTGGCCAGCCCGACGCCAAGTTCACCGAGGCCGGCGTCATGTGGCAGACCATCATCCACTGCATCTTCATCTTGTCGGCGGTCGGGATCGCCTATGTGGACAAGCTCTCCAACGACTCGATGAACCCGAAGCACTGACGCGAGACGTCGAGCGGCCCGGGGATCCATGATCCACCGGGCCGCTCGAAGGTCATCGGATTACGGGTCGGCTCAGCCGCGCAGACGGGTCCGCACAATGCGGGGGAAGTCGTCACCCGTCATTTCGGCGGTCTCCTGCGCCGGAGCTGGTCGGCTCCTGACATCGGCTGCCTGCTGCGGCCGCGTCTCGTCGATGTTGCTCCAGTAGCCCCCGTCCGTCGCGAGCGCCGGCTGCTGCCGGACAGGTGGTGCGGCCGCGAACGTCGGCGCCGGTGGC
>JBGSJD010000284.1:0-3835 GCA_041742195.1 Hyphomicrobiaceae bacterium | reverse complement strand
AAGATGGACCGTCCGCACCGGACGGTCGGGCAGCGACTGGATGATGCCGAGCGCCGCCACCTGCGGCTCCTGGTCCATCGTGCGCATGTCGTTGATCGGCCCGCACGGGATCTTCGCCGCCTCGAGACGCTCGATCCAGGTCTCGCACGGCGCGCCGGCGAGGATCAGCTCGAGACGTGCGAGCAGCGCCGGCTTGTTCTCCACCCGAAGCCGGTTCGACGCAAAGCGCGGATCGCTCCCCGCGTCGGGGCAGCCGAGCACCTCGCAGAGCCGCGCGAACAGCCGGTCGTTGGCGGCGGCGATCATGATCGGCTTCGTCGCCGTCTCGAACGCCTGGAACACGACGGTGTTGGGGTTGCCCGACAGGTGTCGCCTTGGCGGGCGTCCGGTCACGCTGTAGCCGGCGAAATGGCAGCTCATCCAGCCGAGCGCCGTCTCGAGCAGCGACGCGTCCACCGTGCCCCCTTTCCCCGTCGCGGTCCGCCTGTGGATCGCCGCGACCACGCCGAGCGCGGCCCAGAGCCCCGTCCCGAGATCGAGGAACTGCATGCCGACGCGGGTCGGCGGCCCGCCATCCTCGCCGTTCATCATCATCATGCCGGAGAAGCCCTGCAGGATCGGCTCGTAACCGGGATCCATCGCCTTGGGGCCAACGGCGCCGAACGCCGACAGCGTCGCATAGACGAGCCGCGGGTTGATCGCGCGCAGGTCGTCCGGGCCGAGGCCGAGTTCCGCGGCGGAGCCAGGCCGCAGGTTCTGCACGACGACGTCCACCTCGCCGATGGCCTCCTTGAGCCAGGCGAGCGACGCCTCGTCCTTGAGGTCGAGTGTGATCGATCGCTTGCCCTTGTTGACCGCCATGAACGTCGTGGCGGTATCGCCGTGGACGGGCGGCCCCCAGCCGCGCGCATCGTCTCCGCCGCCGGGCCGCTCGACCTTGATCACGTCGGCGCCGAGCTGGCCGAGAATGTCGCCGCAGAACGGCCCCGCCAGATTCTGGGCGAGCTCGATCACCGTGATGCCCGCGAGTGGCAGGCTTGCCTCGTCTTGCATGGTGCCTCTGTTCCTGTCGACCTAGTCGTCGAGCGACGGACGGAACGCTTCGACCCGTACGTCGTCCCGGCTCAGGATGACGTGACTTTGCGCCGGCACCGCTTCCCAGTCGAGGCGCCCGTCGTCGTAGGGCTCCGAGGCGATCAGCCGCCCGTTCCGCGACTTGAGTTGACGGAGATACAGCGTCTCCGGTTCGATCAACGTCGAATAGCGGACAGCGTGGATCGTCTCGCCGTCCGTGGCCGTGGCCGTGAAGCGCAGCGGCTTCTCGACACCCGCCTCCGCCATCACCCGTTCGATCCCGGCGATCGTCTTGCGGAAGGCGCGGCCAGGATCGTCCTCGAGCCCGTTGGCGACGAGCAGGAGGAAGATCGCCTCGCTGTCGGTCGTGCCGCTCCGGTGTCCGAACAACCCGTCGGGAATGCCGTTCTCGATGGGCCGCCGCACCGTCTCCCAGTCCCCGACGCCGCCATTGTGCATGAACATCCAGCGGCCCAGCACGAACGGGTGACAGTTGGCGCGCGAGATCGCCGTCCCGGTCGACGCCCTGACGTGCGCGAAGAACAGTCCCGACTTGATCTGATGCGCGAGCGAGAGGAGGTTCTCGTCGCTCCACGCCGGCCTGAGATCACGGAACACGCCCGGCACCGGGCGTTCGCCGTACCAGCCGATACCGAACCCGTCCCCGTTGACCACGCTCTTCGCCTCGCGGCTGGCGCGGCTCTGCACCAGGAGGCTCTTCTCGGGCATGGTCACGAACTCTTCGATGAAGATCGGCTCACCGTGATACGCGATCCAACGGCACATGGCGTTTCGATCTCCGTGATGAAGGGCCGCAGCCGGCTTTCGGCAGGAACACTAGCCCGGACGGGCACGCCCGCAAAGCTGAAGCCGATGACCTTTGTCAGGACTGAATTGCGGCAGCGCAACATGAACGGACCAACATCGGGGCAGGCGCAGCTTGCGCCCCGCGTCACCCTCGACGCGCGGCTGTCACATTTACCCTCTCTCATCGAAAAGCATTTCAACAGATTGCGACAAATATCGACTATCGCGGTGGTTTCAGACACTGTAAGTGCACTGATGGGAGGCGCCGCCGCATAGTGCTGGCGTAGTCCCTGCTTGCCGCATCTCGCGGCCGCTGCGGCGAGGAACTGCGTCCGACATGTCGATTTTTGTTTGCAGCGCACCCTGTTTTTCCGGCGTGGACCCGTCATGCTCGTAAGCACACTCGACGTCATCACCGCAGCGCGCACGAACCGGCTCACCATCGGCGGCCTCGTCATGGGCGCCGTGATCGCTGCGTGCGAAGTGGCCGCCATCATGCTGGTCGCGATCGCATCCGGCGCGGCCTGGCATGGCGTGGTCTACGGCAAGACCGGCGACCCTCTTGCCTACGCCGCGGTCGGCGTTCTGGCCGGCATCGTCTATGCCACCCCGTTCTTCCTGCGCCTCGAATATCGGGTGGACGAATATCTGGCGGGCCGTCGCACCGTGGCCCGCATCGTCAGCGCCTGGACCTACGCCTTCTTCGCGCTCTTCGTGCTGGCCTTCCTGACCAAGACCACGGGCCTTGCGTCACGCGGCGCGCTGGCGCTGTTCTTCGTCTCGGGCGGCGTTGCGGCCGTCGTGGTCGATGCCGGACTGCGCCGCCTCGTCGGCTGGCTCGTCGCGGAGTCCTGGATCCGTCCCCGCCGCCTGCTGGTGGTCGGCGCGGAGCCGGACGTCGCCGCTTTCGTCTCGCGTCACAACGTCGGCGCCACCGGCGTCGAGATCGCGGCCACCGCCTTTCTCTTGCCCGCCGATCCGAACGACCTCTGCCCCGATGCCGTCCGCGAGAACGTGGAGCGGGTCGTCGAGACTGCGCGCCCGCTCGGTGTCAACGACGTGCTCATCCTGAAGCGCGACGCCGAGACCTCGCGCATCGCGGCGATGGTTGCCGACCGGTTCATGGATCTGCCCGTTTCCGTGCATCTCGGCCAACTCTCCATCGCCGAGCAGTTTCCAGAAATGCACGTTTCGCAGCTCGGTCGCGTGCGCACGCTGGCGCTCCGCAGCGCGCCCCTCAACCCGTTCCAGATGTACCTGAAGCGCGCCTTCGATCTGGTCGCGGCGAGCCTTGGGCTGGTGCTGGTCCTGCCGCTCTTCGCGCTGATCGGTGTGCTCATCAAGCTGGACAGCTCCGGCCCGATCTTCTTCCGCCAGCGCCGCCGCGGCTTCAATCAGCACGAGTTCGCCATCTGGAAGTTCCGCACCATGTCGACGATGGACGACGGTCCCGAGATCCGGCAGGCGACGCAGAACGATCCCCGCATCACGCGCACCGGCCGCTGGCTCCGCCGCTACAATCTGGACGAACTGCCCCAGCTCCTGAACGTCATCGCCGGCGAGATGTCGCTCGTCGGTCCCCGCCCGCATGCCGTCGCCCACGACAAGTACTACGAGCGCGTCATCCGTCGCTATGCGCGGCGCCTCAACGTCAAGCCGGGCATCACCGGCTGGGCACAGGTCAACGGCTTTCGCGGCCAGACCGAAACCGAGCACGCCATGCGCAGCCGCATCGCGCACGATCTCTATTACATCGACAACTGGTCGATCGTGCTCGACCTCTACATCATCGCGCTGACCATCGTGTCGCCGAAGGCGTTCCGCAACGCCGGCTGACGGGCCTTGGTCGCAGGCCTCATGCGGCCGTGAGTAACGCCCCGTCCGCGAGATGGACGAGCCGGCCCGCAGCGATCGTGGCGACGACCCGGGGCCGCGCGTCGTTCCGCGCATCGAC
>JBGSJD010000283.1:0-9084 GCA_041742195.1 Hyphomicrobiaceae bacterium | reverse complement strand
TGACTCCGTTGCCTTGCGGATGGCCTCGGGCACCTCGCGCGCCTTGCCGTGCCCGAACCCGACCTGCCCGGCCTGGTCTCCGACGACGACGAGTGCGGCGAAGCCGAACCTCTTGCCGCCCTTGACCACTTTGGCCACGCGGTTCAGGGCGACGAGCTTGTCAGCGAATTCGCCTTTGCGATCGTCGTCCCGGTCGCGGTCTCGAGAAGGATTGCGTGCCACCAGAGGGCTCCTTTCAAATCTCAGAAGCTGAGGCCGCCCTCACGTGCGGCATCGGCGAGCGCCTTCACGCGCCCATGATACTTGTACGCACCGCGGTCGAACACGACGTCGCGGATACCGGCCTTGGTGGCGCGCTCTGCGATGAGCTTGCCGACCACGGCGGCCGCCGCTTTGTCCGTGCCCTTGGCGAGTGTGCCCTTGAGCTCGCGGTCCATGCTCGACGCCGCCGCAAGGGTCTTGCCCTGGGCGTCATCGATGAGCTGGGCGTAGATATGCTTGGAAGACCGGTGCACCGACAGCCTCGGGCGGTCGGATGCGACCTTCCTGAGAGCGCGGCGTACGCGAGCGCGGCGCTTCTGGAAATTCTCGTTATGGGCGCTCATGGCCGCTCCTCGATCACTTCTTCTTGCCTTCCTTGCGGAGGATGTACTCGCCTTCGTACCGCACGCCCTTGCCCTGGTAGGGCTCCGGCTTGCGATAGGCGCGCAATTCCGCCGCGACTTGACCGACCTTTTGCTTGTCGATTCCCGAGATCCGGATGATCGAATCCTTCTTCGGTCCGTCGAGCACGATCGTGATGCCTTCCGGGATCGTGTAGTTGATATCGTGGCTGAAGCCGAGCTGCATCTGAAGGTCCTTGCCCTTCATGGCAGCCCGGAAGCCCACGCCGTGAATTTCGAGTGCCTGGTTGTAGCCGGACACCACGCCCTTCACGAGATTGTCCACCTGCGTCCGCGACATGCCCCACATGGCGCGCGCGGACTGCGTGTTCTCACGCGGCGTGATCGCGATCCCGCCGTCTTTCTGTTCGACCAGGAGGCCGTCGGGCACGACGAACTTGAGCTCGCCTTTTGGCCCTTTGACCTTCACTTCCTGGCCGCTGATCGTGGCCTGCACGTTCGACGGCACAGGAACCGGTTTTTTGCCAATGCGCGACATGTCACTTTCTCGCTCGGTATTCGTTTTCCCGCAGGATCGTCGGCCACTGCCGCTGCGTCATCCTGCGCTCGACACACGCCCCGTGAGGGACCGTGTCGACTAGAAGATGCTGCAGAGCACCTCGCCGCCGACCTTCTCGTCCCGCGCCCGCGTATCCGTCATGACGCCCTTCGGCGTCGACAGGATCGCCACGCCGAGACCGTTAGCCACGGGCTTCAGGTCCTTGACGGGCGAATACACGCGACGACCCGGCTTGGAGATCCGCTTGATTTCACGGATAGCCGGCTGGCCGTTGTTGTACTTCAGCTCGATCTCGAATTCGCTGATGCCGCTGCGATGATCGACCCGGGCGTAGCCGCGGATGTAACCCTCGTCTTGCAGCACATCGAGCACGCGACCACGCAGGTTGGACGCTGGCGTGGACACCTTCGGCCGCCGACGCTCGAGCGCATTGCGGATGCGGGTGAGCATATCGCCCAGAGGATCATTCATGGACATGCCGCTCTCCTACCAGCTCGACTTCGTCATGCCCGGGATCATTCCCTGGCTGGCCAGCTCGCGGAGCTGGTTACGGCAGAGCTTGAGCTTGCGGTAGTAGCCGCGTGCTCGGCCGGTGACTTCGCACCGGTTGCGGATCCGCGTCTTGGAGGAATTGCGCGGCAGCTGCGCCAGCTTCATGCGCGCCTGGAACCGAAGCTCCGGCGGCTGCTTCGTATCGTTGGCGATTTCCTTGAGCGTTGCCCGCTTGTCCGCGAACTGCGCCACGAGACGGCGACGCCGCTCGTTCTTCTCCATGGAACTTTTCTTGGCCATCAAATCCTCCAAGGCTCACTTATCGGCACTGCCCGGAACTGGAAAGCAATCCGAGGTTAAGCCCTAGCTGCGGAACGGGAAATTAAACGCACGAAGCAGCTCGCGCGCCTCGTCGTCGGAGTTGGCCGTGGTGCAGACGATCACGTCCATGCCCCACGTTTCGTCGATCTTGTCGTAGTCGATTTCGTAGAACACCGTGTGCTCGCGAAGCCCGAAAGCAAAGTTACCACGCGAATCGAAGCTCTTGGGGTTCAGCCCGCGGAAATCCTTCACGCGCGGCAGAGCCAGCGTCACGAGGCGATCGAGGAATTCGTACATCCGGTCGCCGCGAAGCGTGACCTTCGCGCCGATCGCCATGTTCTCGCGCACCTTGTAGGTGGCGATGGACTTCCTCGCCCGCGTGATCACGGGCCGCTGGCCTGCAATCAGCGCGAGATCGCCGGCCGCGTTGTCGACCTTCTTGCGGTCCGACACGGCCTCGCCGATGCCCATGTTGAGCACGATCTTCTCGAGCCGCGGGATCTGCATCGGGTTGGCATACCCGAACTTCTCCTTGAGGGCGTCGCGAACGACCTTCTCGTAGTGATCCTTCATCCGCGGCCGATAGTCGGCGGGCCGCGGCTTCGGCGCTGCCTTCGGCTCGCTGGCCTTGGCCTTGGCGTCGCCCTTCCCGGGCTTGCTGCCCTTCTGGTCCTTGCCCTGCTTGGCGCCGCCTTTCGGCGCGCCCTTGTCGCCCTTCTCGGCCATCGTCAGCTCGCCTTGTCTGGAATGATCTCGCCCGAGCGCTTCGCAAAGCGCACCTTCTTACCGTCTTCGAGGAACCGGAAGCCGACGCGCGTCGGCTTGCCGTCCTTCGGATCCTCGAGCGCGAGGTTGGACAGGTTGATCGGCCCCTCTTTCGAGATGATGCCGCCGTCCGAGTTCGCGGTCTGCTTCTGATGCCGGCGCACCATGTTGACGCCACGCACCAGAGCGCGGCCTTCCTTCGGGCGCACCTCGATCACTTCGCCGTGCTTGCCCTTGTCGCGGCCAGCGAGAACGATGACGTGGTCACCCTTCTTGATCTTCTGCGACGCCATTACAGCACCTCCGGCGCAAGCGACATGATCTTGACATGCTTGCGAGCCCTGAGCTCGCGCGTGACAGGCCCAAAGATGCGCGTGCCGATCGGATCACCCGATGCGTTGACGAGCACGGCGGCGTTGCGGTCGAACCGGATCAGCGATCCGTCGGGGCGACGCACACCTTTTGCCGTACGCACGATCACGGCCTTCATGACCTGACCCTTCTTGACGCGACCGCGCGGGATCGCCTCTTTCACGGTCACCACGATCGTGTCGCCGATGGTCGCGTACTTCCGCTTCGACCCGCCGAGGACCTTGATGCACTGAACGCGACGGGCGCCCGAGTTGTCGGCCACGTCGAGGTTGCTTTCCATCTGGATCATGGACCGATCCTCTTTCCTTCGCTGGAGCCCTTCGGCATCGACGATCGCGACGCGTAAGGCCCACACATTCCCAATTCATCAACCCCGGTACCGGCGCCTCGTCCCGCACCGGTTCCCCGGCGCGGCAGCGGCGCTCAGTCCGGCTGCTTGGTCACGACCCATCGCTTCAGCCGCGAAATCGGCGGGCATTCCTCGATCCAGACCCGATCACCCACCTTCGAGACATTGGCCTCGTCGTGGGCGTGGTACTTTTTCGAGCGGCGCACCGTCTTCTTGAACAGCGGATGCGTGAAGCGGCGCTCGACCTCCACGACCACGGTCTTGTTGTTCTTGTCGGAAACCACGACGCCTTGCAGGACGCGCTTCGGCATGGACTATCTTCCTCGTCTGTTCGTCAGGCCGACTGCCCGGCGCGCTTCTGGCGCGAGACCGTCATGATCCGCGCGATATCGCGACGCACGACGCGCACCCGAGCCGTGTTCTCGAGCTGCCCGGAAGCCCGCTGAAAGCGCAGGTTGAACTGCTCCTTCTTCAGCTTCGTGAGCTCGTCATCGAGCTGGTCGACCGTAAGGTCCTTGAACTTCGATGCCCGCGACATTGTCTTCCTCGTTTCCCGATGGGCCTTGTTACGCCGGCTCGCTCAGAGCACGCGCGTCACCACCCTAGTCCTGATCGGCAGTTTTTCTGCCCCGAGCTGCAGCGCCTCGCGCGCGATCTTGTCGCTCACGCCATCCAGCTCGAAAATGATACGTCCGGGCTTCACCCGTGCCACCCAGAGTTCCGGCGATCCCTTGCCGGAACCCATCCGAACCTCGGCCGGCTTCTTGCTGACCGGCACGTCCGGAAAAATGCGGATCCAGACGCGGCCGGCACGCTTCATGTGCCGCGTGATGGCCCGTCGGGCGGCCTCGATCTGCCGGGCCGTGAGCCGCTCGGGCTCCATCGCCTTGAGCCCATACGACCCGAGATTCAGGCTCGTGCCGCCCTTGGCAGCGCCATGAATGCGCCCTTTGAAGGCCTTGCGATACTTGGTGCGCTTCGGTTGCAGCATGAAACGTCCGTCCTCAATCCATTAATGGGCCTGGCGCCCGGCGAGCATCCGTCAGGAACGCTCGCCTCTGTCGCCACGGTCCCCGCGCGAGCCACGCTCGCCATCTCTCCGCTGACGGCCACCACCACCACCACCGCCGCCACCGCCGCCGCTCTCCTGGGCCTCGGTCGAGCGACGCTCCGATGCCATCGGATCGTGCTCCATGATCTCACCCTTGAAGATCCAGACCTTCACCCCGATCACACCGTAAGCCGTCTTGGCGAGCCCGTAACCGAAATCGATGTCGGCACGCAGCGTGTGCAACGGCACGCGCCCCTCGTGATACTTCTCGATGCGGGCGATTTCTGCGCCGCCCAATCGACCCGATACCACGATCTTGATGCCGTGCGCCCCCAACCGAAGCGCCGACTGGATCGATCGCTTCATGGCGCGGCGGAACGCGACGCGACGCTCGAGCTGCTGGGCGATCGTCTCGGCCACCAGCACCGCATCGATCTCGGGCTTCCGGATCTCGACGATGTTGAGATGCACCTCGGACGACGTCAGCCGTGCAAGTTCGCCCCGCAGCTTCTCGATATCGGCGCCCTTCTTGCCGATCAGAATGCCCGGACGTGCCGCATGCACGGTCACCCGGCACTTGCGGTGCGGCCGCTCGATGATCACCTTGGCGATCCCGGCCTGCCGCTGAAGCTTCATGATGTGGGCGCGCATCGCCATGTCTTCGTGGAGCAGGCGGCCGTACTCGGCGCGACCTGCGAACCAGCGACTGTCCCACGTGCGATTGATGCCGACGCGGAGGCCGACGGGATTGACCTTGTGACCCATCACTGACGCTCCTGGGCGGCTGCCGGCTTCTCGCGAACGATCACGGTGATCTGCGAGAACGGCTTGAAGATGCGTGCTCCGCGACCGCGGCCGCGGGCATGGAAGCGCTTCATGACCATGTTCTTGCCGACCCAGGCCTCGCTGACGACGAGATCGTTCGGGTCGAGCTGATGGTTGTTCTCGGCGTTCGCGATCGCGCTCATCAGGCACTTTCTGACGTCGATCGCGATCCGCTTGCGCGAGAACTCGAGCTCGGCCAGCGCCTGATCCACCTTCTTGCCGCGGATCATCGAAGCGACGAGATTGAGCTTCTGCGGCGAGACACGAAGGTTCCGAGCCACGGCCTGAGCCTCGGTCTCGGGCAGTCTGCGCTGTGTTTTCGGCTTGCCCATGTTACTTCTTCACCGCTTTTTTGTCGCCGCCGTGACCCGGGAAATAGCGGGTGGGCGAGAACTCGCCGAACTTGTGTCCGACCATGTCCTCGCTGACAGAGACAGGGATGTGCTTCTGACCGTTGTGGACACCGAACGTAAGCCCGACGAACTGCGGCAATATCGTCGATCGCCGCGACCAGATCTTGATCACCTCGTTACGGCCCGAGGCGCGCACTTTCTCTGCTTTCTTGAGCAGATGCGCATCAAGGAACGGACCTTTCCAGACCGAGCGTGCCACTGTCGTTCTCCTTCCGCGTCCAGGCCGATTTACTTCGTACGGCCACGGACGATGTACTTGTCCGTCGTCTTGTTTTTACGAGTCTTGTAGCCCTTGGTAGGCTTGCCCCAGGGCGTCGCCCAGTGCTTGCCACCCTTCGTCCGACCACCGTTCGGGTGATCGACCGGGTTCATGGCGATCGAGCGAACCGTCGGCCGCTTGCCCATCCAGCGCGTCCGGCCGGCCTTGCCGATCGAGATGTTGCCGTGATCCGGGTTCGAAACCGCACCAACCGTCGCCATGCATTCCTGGCGAACACGGCGCGTTTCACCAGACGACAGCTTCAGGATCGCCCATCCCGCGTCGCGACCGACCAACTGCACGTAGGAGCCGGCCGACCGTGCCATCTGACCGCCGCGGCCCTGCTTCAGCTCGACGTTATGAACGATCGAGCCGACCGGCATCGACGCCAGCGGCATCGCATTGCCCGGCTTCACGTCGACCTTTGCGCCCGACACCACCGAGTCGCCGACAGCGAGCCGCTGCGGCGCGATGATGTAGGACATCTCGCCATCTTCGTACTTGATCAGGGCGATGAAAGCCGTGCGGTTCGGATCATACTCCAGCCGCTCGACGACAGCCGGCACGTCATGCTTGCGCCGACGGAAGTCCACCATGCGGTAGGCCTGCTTGTGGCCGCCGCCAATATGCCGGGACGTGATCCGCCCATGATTGTTGCGGCCACCCGACTTGGTCTTGCCCTCGACAAGAACCTTGACGGGATCGCCCTTCCAGAGATTCGAGCGGTCGACCAGCACGAGCTGTCGAAGCCCCGGCGATGTCGGCCTGTAAGTCTTGAGCGCCATCGGGTTACTCTCCTCAGAGCCCGGTCGTCACATCGATGGACTGTCCGTCCTCGAGTGTGACGATCGCCTTCTTGACGTCCTTCTGCACCGCCGTGATGCCGCGGAACGTCCTCTTCTTGCCCTTGCGGACGAGCGTGTTGACAGCCTTCACCTTGACGCCGAAGAGCTGCTCCACCGCCGCCTTGATTTCGGGCTTCGAAGCGCCCGATGCGACGTTGAAGATCACCTGGTTCGACTCGGAGGCCAAAGTCGCCTTCTCGGTGATCACCGGAGACCGGATCACGTCATAGGCCTTGATCGACTTGCTCATGACTGACGCGCCTCCCCGGCCTTGGCCTTGAAGCGCGCTTCGATGGCTTCGACGGCCGCTTTCGTGAGCACCAGCTTGCGGCGGCGCAGGATGTCGTAGACGTTGATCCCCTGCACGGGCAGGACGTCGATGTTCGGAATGTTCCGGGCCGCGCGCACGAATTCCGGCTCCAGCTCCGCACCGTCGACGACGAGGCAGTTCTTGAAGCCAAGCTGCTCGAAGCGTCCGAGAAGCGCCTTCGTCTTGCCGTCACCGGACGTCGCCTTGTCCAGCACGACGAGCTCGCCGGCCTTGGCCTTGGCCGACAGCGCATGCCGGAGGGCGAGCGCCCGAACCTTCTTCGGCAGATCGAACGCGTGATCCCGCGGCTTCGGACCGAAGGCCTTGCCACCGCCGCGGAACTGCGGCGCCGATTTGTCGCCGTGGCGAGCGCCACCGCTGCCTTTCTGCTTGTACATCTTCTTGCCCGTCACGCTCACTTCCGAGCGATCCTGGGCATGATGGGTTCCGGCGCGGCGCTTGGCGAGCTGCCACCGCACCATACGCTGCAGGATGTCCTGCCGCGGCTCCAGATTGAAAATCGCATCGTCCAGCTCGACGGACCCGGCGTTCGCCGCGTCGAGCGTTGTTACATCCGCCCGCATCAGGCTTGCTCCTTCGCAACCGCCGCAGCCTCGGCCTTGCGGAATGCGCCGGGGCGAGGAGCCTCGGTCGGCACCGGCCGCTTCACCGCATCACGCACCAGAACCCAGCCGCCCTTCGACCCCGGAACCGCCCCGCGGATCAGGACCAGACCGCGCTCGACATCCGTTGCCACGACTTCGAGATTCTGCGTCGTGACCCGCTCCGAGCCCATCTGCCCGGCCATCTTCTTGCCCTTGAACACCTTGCCGGGATCCTGGCGCTGACCGGTCGAGCCGTGCGAGCGGTGCGAAACCGACACGCCGTGCGTCGCCCTGAGGCCGCCGAAGTTCCAGCGCTTCATCGGTCCCTGGAAACCCTTGCCCTGGTTCGTCCCGGTCACGTCGACGAGCTGTCCCTTGATGAAATGGTCAGCCGTGATCGTTGCTCCGATCTCGATCAGGTTGTCGGGCGAAACCCGGAACTCGGCGAGACGCCGCTTCGGCTCCACCTGAACGCGAGCGAACCGCTCCCGCTCGGCTTTCACAACGCGGGACGGCTTGCGATGGCCAGCCCCGAGTTGCAGCGCCGTATATCCATTCTTGTCGTCAGTGCGGTGAGCGATCACCTGCACGTTGTCGAGCCGCAGCACGGTCACAGGGATATGCTCCCCCTGCTCCGTGAAAATACGGGTCATGCCGACCTTCTGAGCAATCACACCGGAACGCATGCCGTGCATTCCCTTTCGCTGGCTGACTTCGACTTGCAGAACCCGGAGGCCCTGCGCGACGTCATGGAATTCTCTAGAGCTTGATTTCGACGTCGACGCCTGCAGCAAGATCGAGCTTCATGAGAGCATCGACCGTCTGCGGCGTCGGATCGACGATGTCCAGCATCCGCTTGTGCGTGCGCATCTCGAACTGCTCACGGCTCTTCTTGTCGACGTGCGGCGAGCGGTTGACCGTGAACCGCTCGATCCGCGTCGGCAGCGGGATCGGCCCACGAACCTCGGCGCCCGTGCGCTTGGCGGTGTTCACGATCTCGCGCGTCGACGCATCGAGCACACGGTGATCGAAGGCCTTCAGGCGGATGCGAATATTTTGCCCGTTCATGGGGACTGATCTCGCTCTATCGAACCGGAAAGAGAGCCCGGCTGGGCCGCCTTCCATACGTCTTGCGCAAACCGCGCACGAACCCTTACCCCTCCCCCTCGGGAACGCCGGTGCGGCGTCCCCTCGGAGGTGGGCTTTACTCGACGATCTTGGTCACGACGCCGGCGCCGACCGTGCGCCCACCTTCACGGATGGCGAAGCGAACCTTCTCCTCCATCGCGATCGGC
>JBGSJD010000282.1:0-3062 GCA_041742195.1 Hyphomicrobiaceae bacterium | reverse complement strand
GGCCGTTGCCACATCGATCGGAGCCGACAGACCGGCGCGAACCGCGTCGGCGAGGCGGAACGCCTCGGGACCGATCACCGCGACGAAGCCGTAGCAGCAGTAGCTGCACCCCCGGGCGCAGGCGATCGGGCTCTTGGAGGGGAAGCTTCGGAGCGAGGATTCCGCCAGGCGCTGGGCCAGGACCACGGCTTCGCTCGCGCGGCGCGGGTTGTCCGTCTCGGCGAGCTTCGAGCGCAGCACCTGCGCCACGGCGATGACGTCGTCACGCCCGGGCCTCGAGGACAGCCCCCGCTCGAGGGTCCGTTCTCCAGTCTTGAGGCGTTCGCGAACAAGCTTCCGCCGCTGCTGACGCGTCGTCTCGTTCATGTTGGCATTCACTCGCCGCTGGAGATTGGACCCCGCTGTTGCCATTCTAATCGAGGGCGGAGCGGCGGACGAGGGGCTGCGACAGTCGGGCCGCGGCGATGCTTGCAGGAGGCGGCCGGCGCCTCTACCTTCCCGCCCAACGAACAATCCAAATCCAGAATGCCAACCAGAGGAGCCGCCCCTATGTCCGCAGCCATGACGGAGGACGAGCACGCCCGGGAGATCTCGGCGGGCTGGCAGAACCAGCTCTACGAGGCCCTGCGTCGCAACGGCGTGACGCAGTTCTCGTACGTGCCGGACGCCGGCCACCGGATCTGCATCGACCGGTCCATCGAGGACAAGGACGTGCATTCGGTTGCGCTCACCACCGAGGAGGAGGGCGTCGCCCTCGCCTGTGGCGCGCATCTCGGTGGCGCGCGCTCGGTGCTGCTGATGCAGTCGTCCGGGCTCGGCAACTGCGTCAACTTCATGTCGATGGTGCAGGGCGGGCGCTTTCCGTTCATGACCGTCCTGTCGATGCGCGGCGATTTCGGCGAGGGCAATCCCTGGCAGATCAGCATGGGTCAGGCGACGATCCCGATCCTCAAGGCTATGGGCTTCATCGTGCTCGAGATCACCAAGCCCGAGGAGGTCGCGCCGACCGTCGACGCGGCCTCGAACATGGTGTGGAAATCCGGGCAGGCGGTCGCCGTCCTGCTCACGCAGAAGCTGATCGGCGCCAAGGCGTTCTGAGGGAGACGAGAGCAATGGCTAAAGCAACAGAACGCAGCGCCGGGCCCCGCTACACGCTGGACCGGATCACCGCCGTCCCCGCCATCGTCGGTAACGCCGACGACTTCCTCGTCATCGCCGGTCTCGCCGGGACGGCGAAGGACATGGCGGCCATGACCAAGGACGGGGCCAACTACTACGGTCTTGCGGGCGCCATGGGAGCCGCCGTCTCCATGGGCCTTGGCCTCGCGCTGGCGCGTCCGGACAAGACGGTGCTGGTCGCAACCGGCGACGGTGAGCTTCTGATGAACGTCGGAGCGCTCGCGACCGTCGGTGTCCTGAACCCGCCGAACCTGCGCATTCTCTGCGTCGACAACGGGCACTACGGCGAGACGGGCTACCAGAAGAGCCACACCTGCCTCGGCGTCGATCTCGAGCAGATGGCCATCGGCGCGGGCATCAAGTCGACGTGCTCGGTCGAAAGCGAGGGGGATCTCGCCAAGGGCGCCAAGATGCTCCGGGAATCGAATGGCACCTGCTTCGTGCTTTTGCGCGTGAAGCCGACGGACGGGCCGAAGTTCAAGCGGAGCCTCGATCCGGCCGCCGGTCGCGTCAAGTTCCGCCTCGGGACGCTCGGCGAGGTCTGACGGGCGGGGGCGCGCCGTTCGCGAGACGGGAGGGAGCCTGCGGGCTCCCTTTTTCGTTTGCGTGCTGGTTCCGACCGGTTGCGCGCGCGGCGACTGCGAATTGGCAATGTCCGGGGGCGGGCAACCGACCCATAGTAACAGGGATGCCCGCGCGCGTCGCCGCGCGGCCAACGAGCATGGAAGGAGAGCCGCCCCGATGGACCCGACACGGCCCGCCACGCCAGAGCGCCCGATCCTCGAGCACGATCACACGCGAGAGGGGATCGCGCGGCGGCTCGCCGAGACGACGCGGCCGAACTATCTCAGGGACTGGGTCTACGGCGGGATCGACGGCGCGGTCACCACGTTCGCGATCGTGGCGGGTGTGGCCGGTGCCAACCTGGCGGGCAGCGTGGTGGTGATCCTCGGGATCGCCAATCTCCTCGCCGATGGCCTGTCGATGGCGGCCAGCAACTACAGCGGCACCAAGACGGAGGTCGACGAGGTGGCGCGCTTCACCGAGATCGAGCGGCGCCACATCCGCCTCGACGGGGAGGGGGAGCGTGAGGAGATCCGCCAGATCCTCCGCGGCAAGGGGCTCGAGGGCGACGTGCTCGAAGGCGCCGTCGACGCCATCACGGCTCGCGAGGAGACCTGGGTGCAGATGATGCTCGCCGAGGAGTACGGCCTAGCACCGGTGCAGCGGGACCCGATGAAATCCGGCCTCAGCACCTTCATCGCGTTCGTCCTCGCCGGCGTCGTGCCGCTGCTCCCGTTTCTGTTCGGAGCCGACGCCGCGTTGACGCTGGCGCTGGTGATGGTGACGCTCGTCTTCTTCGGCATCGGATCGGCCAAGAGCCTGTGGTCGTTGCAGAGCTGGTGGCGATCGGGGCTCGAAACGACGGCCATCGGGCTCTCCGCGGCGTCCGTCGCCTACGGGGTCGGGTGGGCGCTGCGCAGTCTCGTCTGAGGCGGGTGCGTGCCGTCAAGAACCTGACGGCTGCATCGGCTACACGTATCCGGTTGCAAACTGCCGGGAGGTCCGACCGTGAGTATCCGCAATCTCCGATCCCTGTTGGCGCCGTCGTCGGTCGTGCTCGTCGGGGCGAGTTCGCGGCCCGGCAGTATCGGCGAAATCCTCAGCCGCAATCTGCGGGCTGGCGGCTTCGAGGGGCGGCTCGATTTCGTCAATCCGAAGGGCGGCGAGATCGACGGTCTGGTCTGCCACCGCAGCATCGCCGAGCTGCCGGACGTGCCCGACCTCGCCGTCATCGCCACGCCGCCGGCGTCCATTCCTGGCATCGTCGGCGAACTCGGCGCGAAGGGCTGCAAGGCGGCGGTCGTGATCACGGCTGGCCT
>JBGSJD010000281.1:0-2759 GCA_041742195.1 Hyphomicrobiaceae bacterium | reverse complement strand
GCCGCACCGGCCGTCCCGGGCGGGCGTTGGGCCTCAGATGCCCGTTCGCGATCACCGCCTCGCCGTGGACCAGCACGTGACGCATCCCGCGCGCGGCCCGGTTCATGGCGCTGAACTCCGCCAGATCAAGAAGCTCGGCATAATCGAACACGACGAGATCCGCGTCGCATCCCGGCTTGATCCGGCCCTTGCGCCGCATCTGGGGCGTTCCGGCTTCCAGGATCTCGGCCGGGATCAGCGTGCATTTGCGCAGCCCCTCGATCAGTGGCATCGACTGCCGGTCCCGCACCCAGCGACTGAGGAACCGCGTGAACGTGCCGGCCGACCGAGGATGCGAGACGACGCCGTCCGGCAACGGCCACGCGTCCCCCGTGTAGGGCGCGCCATCGATCATCCACGCGATCGCATCCGAGGCGATGGCGCCGCCCGGAAACAGCACCGACACATCGAGCAGGTCGCGATGCCGAGGCGTCACGTCGACGTCGAGGAAGTGCCAGAGGATGAGCGCACCCGGGTCCTGCTCCTGCGCCGCCAGCAACGCGTCGCGATCGGTGAGCCGCCGCCCCGACTGCAGCAACTCGATCGTGTCGTAGCCGCCGCCGGTCCGCTGCGGGAACTCCGGATCGGTGAAGAACGTCGCGCCGACGACGGTCGAGCCGACACCGTAAGGGTAGGCTTCGAGCGTCACCTTCAGCCCCTGCGCCTGCGCCGTGCGAACCAGCTCCGCCGCCGCCTCCACGTCCTGCAGGCTCGTCGAGTTGAAATGGCAGATGTGCATGTGCGCACCGGTCGAGCCGGCGAACCCGATGAGCCGCGTATAGGCCTCGATGGAGCTGCGCGGATCGACGTTCGACATATAGGCGATGTGCGTGAAGGTCGGCGCGTTCGCCGCCGCCGCCAGCCGGCAAAGCGCCGACATCTCCTTAGCACCCGCCCCCGGCACATAGGCGTTCGGAAATCCGATTCCGATCCCGCCCTCGTCGAGCCCCTGGCGAACCCGCGCGATGATGTCCTCGGCTTCCGCCGCCGTAGCCGCCGCCGACGACCATCGTGGATCGCGCATCGCACGTCCCATGCCCTCGATGCTGGCCTCGACCTGCTGCGCGGTCATGGCCCCGATCCGCGTGAAGACCCATCCCGTCGAGGCGCCGTAGTTCATCGTCCGGCCCGCGCGGGCGTGCTCCTCGTACCAGCGCGCCACCGGCCAGACGCCGAGTTCCAGTTCGAGCGTCGTCGTGACGCCGTCGAACGCCTGCATCCGATCGGCCGGCAACGACTGGCCATGCGCATGGAGATCGATGAACCCGGGCGCGACGACGAGGCCGCCCGCATCGATCACCTGCGCGCCATCGCCGAGCTCCGCCCCGACGGCGACGATCGTCCCGGCATTGACTGCGACATCCGCGACGGCGTCGTGGCCACTCTCGGGATCGATGACGCGGCCACCGCGAATGATCAGGTCGTACATCGCTGTCCCTGTGTCAGGTAGGTGCCGCCCGGCCGACGGACCGCAATCTCAGCACCCTGTCGCAGCACGAGCGTCCATGGCAAGGTGCATCCCGTCGCGCTCGTCCCCCCGGAGGCTCCCGTGTCATCACCGCTGCACATTGGATTTCTCGTTTTCCCCCAGATCACCCAGCTCGACTTCACGGGTCCGCTCCAGGTCTTCAGCCGGGTCCCGGGTGCCAAGGTCCATTTGATCTGGAAGCGGCTCGAAGCGGTGCCGAGCGATACCGTACTCACCATCATGCCGACGATCACCATGGCGGAGTGCCCGCAGCTCGACGTGATCTGCGTCCCCGGCGGCTTCGGCACCGACGAGCTGATGCTCGATGACGAGGTGCTCGCGTTTCTCCGCAAGCAGGCCGACGGCGCGAAGTACGTCACCTCGGTGTGCACGGGCTCGACGGTGCTCGCCGCCGCCGGCCTCCTGAAGGGCTATCGCGCGAGCACGCACTGGAGCGCCCTCGACGCCCTGAGCTTGCTGGGTGCCATCCCGTCGCGCGACCGCGTGTGTGTCGATCGCAACCGCATCACGGGCGGCGGCGTCACCGCCGGCATCGACATGGCGCTGACGATGGCCGCGCGCCTCGTCGACCAGCCGACGGCGGAAGGCATCCAGCTCGGCATCGAATACAATCCCGCGCCCCCGTTCAATGCCGGCTCGCCCGAGACGGCGCCGAGCGCGGTCCGCGCCACGATGGAGGAGCGCATGGCGCCATCAACGGCCCGCCGGATCGAGATGGCAAAAAAAGCAGCGGCCCGCATGGTCTAGGGCTGCGACCGGCACCGAGGAGCCATGAACGCCAGCGCCCGACCAGCACTGCAGGCGGCGTCACAGCATGTCTCCCGGGACACTGGTCGCCACCGCGCCGGACTTTTGGGCAAGCAAGTGGTGGGTGATGAAGGATTCGAACCTTCGACCCGCTGATTAAGAGTCAGCTGCTCTACCAACTGAGCTAATCACCCCACGGCCGTGAACCAGGCGGTTCTGGCCTGACGCCGAAGCGCCACCGGCGACGGACGCCACCGAGGGGCGTTGTCTATAGCAGATGCCGGGGCAAGTCCACAGCTATGCGCCGACCCATCCGAAAAACCCTGGGAAGGTCGTTGACGCGGCGTTCGGCGGGCTGGCTCGGCCACGCCATCGTCCCCGCGATCGCGCCCTGACCGCGACGACCCCGGATACGGCTCGACAGTGTCCGCCCGGTTGTCGCCTGGACGCGCAAAGGCGCAACGTCGGCGAGCGGCACAAGCAC
>JBGSJD010000280.1:0-2303 GCA_041742195.1 Hyphomicrobiaceae bacterium | reverse complement strand
CTGACGGCGGCGGCGGCATTCGGCCTGCCAGCCCTTGGCATCGCCGCGGCGGTGGTCGGGTTCATCGTCGTGCGCTTCGCCGCGACGCGTCGGCTTGGGCATGGAACGCCGGGGGACGCGACATGGAAATAAGTCCGGACGCGTGGGTCCTCTATGAATGGCGGGGCCTGCAGCTCAACGCGACGCTCGTCTTCACATGGGCAGTGATGGCGATCCTTGTCCTTGGCTCTTGGGCAATCACCTCGCGGCTGAGCGAGGGCGAGACCGTGTCGCGCTGGCAGGTTGCGCTCGAGGTGATCGTCTCGACCATCCGCGACCAGATCGCCGAGGTGGGGGCCGACAAGCCCGGCCGGTACCTGCCCTTCATCGGCACGCTGTTCCTGTTCATCGCTACGGCCAACATCCTGGCGGTGGTTCCGTGGTACCAGCCGCCGACCGGATCGCTGTCAACCACGGCGGCGCTGGCGATCTGCGTGCTGATCGCGGTGCCGCTGTTTTCCATCGGCGAGCGTGGCATCATGGCCTACCTGCGCAGCTATGCGCAGCCGACGCTGCTGATGCTACCCTTCAACATCGTGAGCGAGATCTCGCGCACCATCGCGCTGGCGGTGCGCCTTTACGGCAACGTGATGAGCGGCACGGTCATCGTGGGGATCCTGATCAGTGTCGCGCCGTTCTTCTTTCCGGTCGTGATGCAGGTCCTGGGACTGCTGACCGGGCTGATCCAGGCCTACATCTTCGCGATCCTCGCGATGGTTTACATCGGATCGGCCAGCCGCAGCCGCAGCAATTCTGACGTACCATCCACCAATGACACAAGAGAATGAGCATGGATGCAGCAACTTTGATTGCCGTGACCTCGATCTTTACCGCCGGGCTGACCATCGCCATCGGTTCGATCGGGCCCGCGCTGGCCGAAGGGCGCGCCGCCTCGCATGCGCTTCAGGCCATCGCTCAGCAGCCAGACGCGGCGAACATCATCACGCGGACGCTCTTCGTCAGCCTCGCGATGATCGAATCGACCGCGATCTATTGTTTCGTAGTGTCGATGATCCTGATCTTCGCCAATCCCTTTGCCAAACTCGCCGCCGGGGCCGCGTCGCAGGCCGCCGGGGGCTGATGGAATGCAGATCGGCTGGCTGACCGTCGCGGCGCAGATCGTCAACTTCCTCGTTCTGGTCTGGTTGTTACAGCGGTTTCTCTACCGTCCGATCACGGATGCGATGGCGCGGCGAGAAGAACGTATCGAATCCCGGCTGTCCGAGGCCAAAAATGCCCGCGCAAAGGTCGAGGTCGAGGCAGAGCATCTGCGCGAGAAGCAGGAAAAGCTGGAGGCCAGCCGGCAAAAGATGCTGCGCGACGCCCGCATGGAGGCGAACGACCTGCGCAAGGAGATGGAAAACGATCTTCGCGAGGAGATGGAGGCCCGGCGCAAGACATGGGAGGACCACCTGGAGGAAGAACGGCACGACTTCGCCGCCCGATTGCGGCAGCGCGCCGGCCATCAGGTGGTCGACATCGTCGGACGGATTCTGAAGGATTACACGGGTAGCGACCTCGCCGGCCAGTTGGCGGGCACCTTCGTGGACCGTCTGGCCAATCTCGACGCCGAGGCGCGCGACAAGCTGAAGGCCGCGGCCGGGCGCGCGGATGGCCCCCTCCGGGTGGACAGCAGCATTCCGCTCAAGTCGGGCGCGCGCAGCCAGATCACGCGCGCGATCCACGCCCACATCGCCTCGGATATCGAAGTCGACTACGGTGAGGTTGACGACCTGCTGCTGGGCTTGCGCCTGACCATCGGCGAGCAGACCGTCGAATGGTCTGCCACGCGCTTTCTGAGCCGGCTCGAGACGACGCTCGACGAGGTGATCGAAGGCAGCGGCAGACGCCGCGCGGCGCGCAGGCCGGAAAGCGCGGCAAGCGATTGATGGCGCCCGAAACGAGTCTCGATGACCTGCAGGTCGACGTCTTCGCGCCGCTCGAAGCCGCGCTCGCGCAGATCGCGCCGGCCCTCGAGATGGCCGAGATTGCGCATATCGTGTCGGTCGGCAATGGCGTGGCGGAGGTTGCGGGCTTCACCGACCTGCACGCAGACGAATTGCTGACCTTCGCTGGCGGCGTCATGGGCATCGCCTCCAACCTCAGTACGGATCGCGCCGGCGTCATCATTCTGGGGGCGACGGGCGATCTGCGCCCCGGTGACCCGGTGCGCCGCACTGGACGGGTAGTCGACGTGCCCGTGGGCGCGGGACTGATCGGGCGGGTAGTGGACGGCCTCGGCCGTCCGCTTGACAGCGGTGATG
>JBGSJD010000279.1:0-1921 GCA_041742195.1 Hyphomicrobiaceae bacterium | reverse complement strand
GCTGCGTGAGGTGCCGGTGACTTGCCAGCCATCGTCGGCGAGCCGGCGGGCGAGTACGCGCGCCGAATACCCGAGGCCTAGGCAGAGCAGATGGCTCATGGTGTCTCTCCAGTGGCGATGCCGGCGTCGCGCCATTCGGCGATCACATCGGCATCGGTTTCTGCATCGGCATGGCGTGAAGCCAACAGGGCGAATTCTTCCGGCGCGGCAAGGCGGGCTGTGGCCCAAACCGCCATTGCCCGAACGAGCGGTGAGCCGTCTGCGATCAACGCCACGATTGCTGGCAGCAACGTCGTGTCGCCGGAATTTCCTGCCGCGATCAGCGCGTTGCGTACGACACGGTGACGACCGGTGCGCTTGACCGGCGTGCCGGCAAATCGCTGGCGGAAGCCTGCGTCGTCGAGCGCGAGCAAGTGGGCGAGCGGGGGATCGTCAGCCGCCTCGCGCACCGCCAGTGCCGTCTCGCGCGCCGTCGCGGCGAATTTGTTCCACGGACATACCGCGAGGCAATCGTCGCAGCCGAATACGCGATTGGCGATCGCGGCGCGGAATTCCCGCGGAATGTGGCCTCGGTGTTCGATCGTCAGATAGGCGATGCAGCGGCGCGCATCGAGCTGGTAGGGCGCGGGAAATGCGTTTGTCGGGCAGACGTCGAGGCACCGCCGGCAGGAGCCGCAATGGTCGGCCTCCGGCGCGTCGGGGGCAAGCGCAACCGGCAACAGGATGGCACCGAGGAACAACCAAGAGCCATGGCGGCGCGAGACGAGGTTGGTGTGCTTGCCCTGCCAGCCGAGGCCCGCCGCGGCGGCAAGCGGCTTTTCCATGAGAGGGGCCGTGTCGACGAACACCTTGGCCTCGCAGCCGGCGTGACGGGCGACCAGGCGGGCCAGCGCTTTGAGGCGCGGCTTGACCACGTCGTGGTAGTCACGCCGCTTGGCGTAGCATGAGATCATCGCGTGCGAGCGCCGCGCAAGGGCTGCCAGCGGATCATGGTCGGGGCCATAGTCGAGACCGAGCATCACGATCGAACGCACGGCGGGCCAGAGCGCTGCCGGATCGGCGCGACGGTCGGCGTGCTCGGCCATCCAGGCCATGTCGCCATGGCGGCCGTCGGCGAGGAACGCCCTCAGCCGCATGGCAGCCTCCGGGATCGCGTCAGGAGTGGTGAAACCGACGTCGTCGAAGCCGAGTGTGGTCGCCTCCCGGACGATCAGAGAGCGCAGGCTGGCCAGATCGCCGAGTGT
Source organism: Hyphomicrobiaceae bacterium (assembly GCA_041742195.1). Classification (GTDB taxonomy): domain Bacteria; phylum Pseudomonadota; class Alphaproteobacteria; order Rhizobiales; family Hyphomicrobiaceae. Next base: position 677 of record JBGSJD010000279.1, on the reverse strand, counting down.
CGGTAAGGGCGCAACCGTCATGACGCGCCCAGTGGGCCCGCGTGGCGAGCGGCGGCTGTGGTCAGAAATCGAGGTCGGTGTAGGCGAGCGGTGGCGGCAGGCCGGGCAGCCGATCGGCCAGCAAAGGGCGGAACGATCGCCGCGATTTCAGACGCGCGTACCATGTCTTCGCCGACGCATGCTCGTCCCATGGCACCTCGCCCAGATAGTCTGCCACCGAGATATGGGCGGCGGCGGCAAAATCGGCAAAGCTCAGTTCCTCGCCTGCGAGCCAGCGGCGGCTGTCGGCGAGATAGTCGATGTAGGTCAGATGATAGCGCAGGTTGGCGCGCACCGCGCGCAGCGTCTCGACGCTCGGCGGGCGACCGGACTTCGCCTCGAGGGCTGGATTGATGCGCTCGACGGCCAATTCGGAGGTGACCTCGGTGTGGCACTTCGCATGGAACCAGTCGACCAGCCGTCGCACCTCCGCGCGGTCCTCGTTGGTGCCGGGGAACAGCGGCACACTGCGCCCGTCGATCGGGTGTCGCGTCACCTCGTCGGCGAGAAACTCGGAGATCGCGTAGGCGCCACACAACACGAGGCCGCCCGGCCGGCGCTCGAGCACCGGCAGCGAGCCGGCCGGATTGAGCGCGAGGAATTGCGCCCGCCATTCCCAGGGGCGTTCTTCCGCCAGC
>JBGSJD010000278.1:0-1732 GCA_041742195.1 Hyphomicrobiaceae bacterium | reverse complement strand
GCGGCGGCGATATCGGCGTAGGGAATCGAGCGTGCCGAAGCACCAGCCCCGCGCAGGCGATCGTCTGGTGCGCAGGCTTCCAGGAACGCGTCTCGACGTCCCGCGGCATCGCTTGCGCTCTTGACGGCGTCCGTGATGGCCCGCGCGATATCGATGCCGCTCCATGGCGCGACCGCTCCGAAGCCGAGCGGACGGTGAGGCGTCACGCCGGGCATCGCGTCGATTGCAATCCCGACGATCGGGATCCCCCGCCGGAGCCCGAACCGCGCCGTTGCGGTCTCGAGCGCCGTCCACGCGTCGGCGGCCGTGGGCGGGGAAGCTGGCGCCAGCATGACATGACACTGGGCCATGGCGATCTTGAGCGCCGCCCGGCGGGCCGCCGTCTCGAGCAGCGCAACTTCAGGTGATCCGTCCTCGATCGCCGTCGCCGAATAAAGGAAATCCGGCAGCGCATCGAACAGCGCCAGCAGTTCGTCCCGCTTGCCGCAGTCGATCCAGGCACGGCTGAGGTAGATGCGATTGACCTTGGTCATGGTATGCGCTGGCCATCTCTTCGCCGGGAGGCCGGATAATAATCCAGCCTCTACCGTCGCATCGATGGCGCTAACGCCCGGTTAACGCCGGTTATCGCTTCGTATAGACCCAGTACGTTCCCGTCGGCAGCCGCCGCTCGGAATAGGCCTTCAGACGCTCGCTCCACGGCCGCGTCCCCCGCTTCAGGAGGTGCGCGATGTCCGTGAGGAGGTCGGTGTGCTCGGCATAGCCCGAGTGATGCAGCGCCAGATAGCTCGTCGATAGTGCCGAGATGTCGATCGTGTCGACGCCCTGCACGATGATCGGTCCTTCCGGCGGCACGTCGCCCGCGCGCGGCTTGTTGCCGGCGACGATCCGCGAGGCCTTGAGGGCCTGATCGTTGGCAGCAGCATAGAGCGTGATGCCCTTCGCCACGCCACTGATCTCGCGCGCCATGTTCTCGAAGGCGTCACGGTCGACGTCGGGCGACGCGAGAATGATCTGGTTGATCTTCGAGACCGCGGGCGACCGGAGTTTGAGCGTGCGCAGCACTTCGAGCAGCATCTGGTTGCCCATGCTGTGGGCGATGATGTTGATCGACGTGGCGCCGGTCTCGTTCTGCACCATCTCGAGGAACTGGTAGAGATACGGCTCTGCCTGCTTGGCGCTGTTCATGTCGTAGACGTATCCGGCGACTCCGCCCGCCGATGGCCAGCTGTATGTGAACGAGGCGCCATCGAACTGGAGATCGAACGTGATTTGAGCTGTCCGGAACAGCGCGTCGTCGAAGCTCGTATTGAAGCCATGCACAAACACGATGGCCTGGTTCCGGAACGTCGACGAGGCGCGAAGCCTCTCCTTCACCAGTGCGAGAAGCTCTGGCTTCGACAGGGCCCGGATCTGGCGCACCGTGAAGTGCTTGGCGGGATCTTCCTTCTCGAACTGGAACGTCCCGAGATAGGGAACCGCCCACGCGCGCGGACGTTCGATGTTCGGCACCTTGTGGATGAGGGGCACGCTGACCAGGGCCTGTCCCAGCTCGAGACGGCGCGCGCGGTCGTTCGCGTACTGGAACCGCGGCCGGCCTTCGATGCGGTTGCGGTCGGTCCCGTAGTAGACGGGAACGATATGGAATTTGTCGTTGTTCTCGGTCGCCTTGGCGACGGCGGACGGGGCGCCGGCCCCGGCGATCGGGGGCGTTAGGCCGCGCGTGGTAGGC
>JBGSJD010000277.1:0-1681 GCA_041742195.1 Hyphomicrobiaceae bacterium | reverse complement strand
GGCTTCGTGCCCTGGCACGGCGGTGAAGAACAACGCAGGCGCCGTGCCGGCGCTTGCGTCGGCCCCGGCGCGGCTCGGAGGTGGCGTCCGCCGGTCTGCCGGCTTCACTCGTCGACCTGGTGCACCTCGACCACGTTGCCGTCGGGATCGTGAAAGAAGATCTGCTGCCAGCCCTTCATCGCCCAGGCGCCGAAGTCGGAATAGGGGATGCCCCGCTCCTCGAGACGCTTCTTGAAGGCCGCGATATCGTCGGTCCGGAACGCGATATGGCCCTTCTCCAGCGGGTTGATGGCTTGCCCGGTCTTGAAGCCGATCTGCAGGTCGCGCTCGGCGAGATGCACTTCCGACTGGCCGTCGGTCACGAAGGCGACCTTGCCCGAATAGCCCTGCGACGTGTCACGTGTCGCGTTGCGCGAGGCTTCCGGCTGCATGTCGAGCACCTTGCAGTAGAACTCGTCCATCGCCGCGACGTTGGTCGTGCAAAGATTGAGGTGATGCAACTTGAGCTTCATGGGGGGCGTTCTCCGAATGCCGACAATCTGTTAACCCCGCGAAGGGTCGCTGCCTGACGCGAGTGTTCATCTTGATCGATGCGCAACGTTGCGTCCAGAGCGCGTTCCGGGCTATCCGGCAGGCACGCGAACCGTCCGCGTCCCAGGCAACGGCTGTCCGAACACAATGACCGAAAGCCCCTCCGAGCGTGCAGGCCCTCCGTCGGGGCGGCTGCGCACGGTGCTGATCTGCCATCACGACGCGCCGATCGATCTGGTCGGCCTCGCGCGCTGGCTGCACGCCGATACGGAACTCGTCGGCATCGTGCGGATCACGGAACCGGCCGACATGGTGCAGCGTCGCGCCAAGCGTGAATTCTCCCGCATCGGCTCGTTGCGGTTTGCCGACATGGCGGCATTCCGCATCTACTACAAGCTTCGCCTCGCCGCCGCCGACGCGGACTGGGAGCGGCGCGAGGTGGCGCGCCTGACGGCCGCCTATCCAGTGGCGCCGGTAGCGCCGATCCTCGACGTCACGACGCCGAACAGCCCCGAGACCCGGGCATTCCTGGAGGATCTGGCGCCTGATTTCGTCCTCGCGCGCTGCAAGTTCCTCCTGAAGAAGGACATCTTCACGATCCCGCGCCACGGGACCATCGTGCTCCATCCGGGGGTCTGCCCGGAGTACCGCAACGCCCATGGCTGTTTCTGGGCGCTGGCCAACGACGATCGCGACAAGGTCGGCGTCACGATGCTGAAGGTCGATGCCGGCGTCGACACTGGGCCGGTCTACGGCTATCTCACGTATCCGTTCGACGAGGTGGCCGAGAGCCACATCCGCATCCAGACGCGGTGCGTCACCGAAAATCTCGGCACGATCGCGGGCATGCTGCAGCAGATCGCGGAGGGCCACGCACCTGTCGTGGACACCGCCGGTCGCCCCTCGGCGGTCTGGGGCCAGCCCTGGCTGTCGAAGTATCTCTATTGGAAGCGCACCGCGCGCCGGAAAGCGGCTCGAGCATGACGCCTCGCCATACCTCTCTGCTTTATCATGACGTGGTCGATGGCGACCCCTCCGCCTCGGGCTTCTCAGGCGCAGCCGCCGACCGCTACAAGCTGACGAGCAGCCAGTTCGCCCGCCACCTCGACGCCGTGTCGGCCGTCGCCGGGCCCGCCGTGTCCGTGCTGGC
>JBGSJD010000276.1:0-3461 GCA_041742195.1 Hyphomicrobiaceae bacterium | reverse complement strand
GTCCGTCGATCGGGGTCGGCGCCGGGCCGGGAACGACTGCGGCGTCCGGGAGGCCCGGACGCCGCTTCGAAAATCTGCCGTGCCGCCGCGATCAGCCGCGATGGATCGCGCAGAGCTTGTTGCCGTCGGGATCGCGCAGGTAAGCCAGGTACATCTTGCCGCGCAGGCCCGGCGGGTCCTCGATCGAGGTGCCGCCGTTGGCGATGCCGGCGTCGTGGAACGCCTTCACCTTTTCGGGGCTCTCACAGGTGAAGCCGATGGTGCCGCCATTGGCGAAGGTTGCGGCCTTGCCGTCGATGGGCTTGCCGACGCCGAAGGTGCCGGTTGCGGTGCGGTACCAAACGCGGCCCTTGGGATCGGCGGTGCCGGCCGGGATGCCGAGTACGGCGAACACGGCGTCGTAGAATTTCTTCGAGGCGTCGACGTCTTTCGCGCCGACCATGATGTGCGAGAACATTGGGAACTCCTGGCCCAGTGGAAACGGGAAGCGCGAGTGTGGGCTCGCGCCAATCTCAGATCAAGCGCCGATCGCCTTGCGGATGGCGTCGGCCAGGTCCGTGCGCTCCCACGAGAAGCCACCGTCGGCCTCCGGGGCGCGACCGAAATGGCCGTAAGCTGCTGTGCGCTTGTAGATCGGCTTGGTGAGTTCCAGACGGCGCCGGATGCTGGTCGGGCGCATGGGGAAGAGCTCGGCGAGCACCTTCTCAAGGGCCTGATCCATGTCGGGGCCGTGCTTGCTCGTCCCCTGCGTGTCGACGAGGAGCGACATCGGCTCCGGGCGACCGATCGCGTAGGCGACCTGGATCATGCAACGGTCGGCGAGGCCTGCTGCAACCACGTTCTTTGCGAGATAACGCGCCGCATAGGCTGCCGAGCGATCGACCTTGGTCGAATCCTTGCCCGAGAACGCGCCACCGCCGTGCGGTGCGTAGCCGCCGTAGGTGTCGACGATGATCTTGCGGCCGGTGAGGCCGCAGTCGCCATCCGGGCCGCCGACGACAAAGTTGCCCGTTGGATTGACGAGGAAGTCCGCGCCGGATTTCGGCATCCAGCCGGCGGGCAGGGCGGAGGTGACGGCGTCGGCGATCATCTCCTTGATCATCTCGGGCGTGTAGTCCGTGCCCTTGCCGTTCGACTTCTGGTGCTGGGTGGAGACGACCACCTTTTCGGCGCCGACGGGTTTGCCGTCCTCGTAGCGGATCGTGACCTGGCTCTTGGCGTCGGGAAGAAGATCGCCGAGCTTGCCGGATTTCCGCTGCTCGGAGAGCACCTTCAGGATCTTGTGCGAGAAATAGATCGGGGCCGGCATGAACGAGCCCTTCTCGTAGGTCTCGCTGTCGGTGCAGGCGAAGCCGAACATCATGCCCTGGTCGCCGGCACCTTCCTCGCCCTGCTTCTCGTCGACGCCCATGGCAATGTCGGCGGACTGGCCGTGCAGCAACACCTCGATGTCGGAGCCGTGGTACGAGAAACCGACCTGATCGTAGCCGATCTCCTTGATGACCGAGCGTGCGATGTCGGAGATCATGCCGCGGTCGACGACCCACTCGTTCTGGCCGACGAACTGGTGGCTCGCGAACTTGCGGAACAGCGGCGCCTGGCCACGCGCCTCGCCGGCAATGACGACCTTGTTGGTGGTCACCAGGGTCTCGCAGCCGAGCCGCGTGTTGATGGCGCTATTGTCGGCAATGCCGAGCTTGACGTCGTTGGCGATGAAGGCGTCGAGAATCGCGTCGGAAATCTGGTCGCTCACCTTGTCGGGGTGACCTTCGGACACAGACTCGCTGGTAAACAGAAACGACTTGCGCGCCACGGCAGGTTCCCCATCGGCAAGAGCTCTAGACTGGGGCCGAGTGTTTGCCGCCTTTGCAACCAAGGGTCAAGCCACGCCCGACATCGCAAAGAGACCGAACGTCGCAGTCGTGAGCCGGAGGGCAGTCCCTCGGTTCCGCCGTGCGTGACGATTGCGCGCGACGTCCGCAAGGCGATCGATGGTCGCGCGCTCGCGCACGACCGCACTTCTGCGCAATCCACAGGGCAGCCGAGTGGCAACGATGTCGGGCGGACGACTGGATCAGGTGCCGAACGGCTTGTCGCCAGCCGGCAATTCGCCTTCGGCACCGGCGAGGGCCCGCGCGAGTTCGATCAAGGCCCTGCGCGTCCGCTGATCGGCGATCGCGGCGAAGGCCTTGTTCAGCTCGAGGCCTTCACGCGTCGACAGGAATTCGAGGATGTTGGCGTCGGCCGGTGGGCCCTCGGAGAACCCCGGAGCCATCATGGGGCGGCCGCTGTTCGACGGGGCGCCCTCGTAGAAGAACTGGATCGGCACCTCGAGCACATTGGACAAATCGAAGAGGCGGCTGGCGCCGATCCGGTTCACACCCTTCTCGTATTTCTGGACCTGCTGGAATGTCAGGCCCAAACGTTCGCCCAGCTTCTCCTGGCTGATGCCCATCAGCATCCGGCGCAGGCGCACCCGACTGCCGACGTGGATATCGATCGGATTCGGACGCCGTGAGCCCCGTTCTTCTTCATCCATCACGTTCGATCCGCATTGGGAATGTTGGCGTACAATTGTCACGCATTGCTTTGCACAATTTCTAGGTGCATAGCCAGAATGCGTCAATCCTCAGTAACTGAAAATCGCAACCCAATCTCCGCAATTACAGGTTGTTTTAATTATTAATAATATCCTTAAGTTGTGGGCGCTCGATTGAGACCCATTTCGCGGCGAGTGGGCGGCATCGTGATTCCCCTCAGCGGCCGTGCCTGGACATCATTGCGAGGCTTCCGGCTGCCAGAACGAGCATTGCGCCGAACAGCCAATCGCCAAGCCAAGCATAGATCGGTGCCGAAATGCGCCCCGGAAGATCCGCGTCGACAACGCCGACCGCGTTCATATCCAGGCGAGCGATGACACGGCCATGGGCGTCGATGACGGCCGAGATGCCGTTGTTGGCCGAGCGGATGATGGGTACGCCCTCCTCGACGGCGCGGACGCGGGCCTGATGGAAATGCTGGCGCGGGCCGGTCGTATTTCCGAACCAGCCGTCGTTGGTGACGTTCAGCAGCGCGGCCGGTCGCTCCGGCGACTGGATGACGGTCGAAGGGAAGATGGCTTCGTAGCAGATCAGCGGCGCAAACCCGGGGAGCCCCGGAACGCGCAGCATCGGGCGCGGCGTTGGCCCGACATCGAAGCCACCGCGGATGCGCGTCAGTTGCTCCAGCCCGATCGCCTCGAGTGTCGACTGATAGGGAAGATATTCGCCGAAGGGCACCAGATGGGTCTTGTCGTAGATGGCGACGGGATTTCCTGTCGTATCGAACGCCGCGAGACTGTTCAGGATGCGCCGGCGGCGGCCCGGAACACCAGGGGGGACGTGCTCGATGCGAAGCAGGCCCGCCATCAGGTGGGCGCCATCCGGTACGGCGTCGGCGATCGCCTGCAGCGCGCCCGGCGC
>JBGSJD010000275.1:0-1826 GCA_041742195.1 Hyphomicrobiaceae bacterium | reverse complement strand
CCGCCGGGGAAGTCGGCGCGGGCGGTGCCGCCGTCCGGCATGAAGAGCGTGTCGCCGACGAAGGCCGCATCGCCGACGACGTGGGTCATGCAAGCCGGGGTGTGGCCCGGCGTGGCGATGACGAACGCCTGCATGGTGCCGATGGCATAGGTGTCGCCGTCGTCAAAGAGACGGTCGAACTGGCTGCCGTCGCGGCGAAACTCGGTGCCTTCGTTGAAGACCTTGCCGAATACCTCCTGCACCACCTTGATCTGGCTGCCGATGCCGATGCGGCCGCCAAGCTTGCCCTGGATGTAGGGCGCGGCCGACAGATGGTCCGCGTGGGCGTGGGTCTCGATCAGCCACTCGAGCGTGAGGTCGTTGGCGCGGACGTAGTCGATCAGCTGGTCGGCGGAGGCGAACGAGATGCGGCCGGCCGCATAGTCGATGTCCATGACGCTGTCGATGATGGCGCAGGCCGGCGAGGCCGGGTCCTTGACCACATAGGACACGGTCGCGGTCTCCGGATCGTAGAAGGCCGCCACCTCCGGCTTCACCGCCATGTTCACGGGATAGCTCATCGCTCAACCTCTTCGATGGCCGGCGGTCTCCCCGACGGCGTCGCCAACGTCATAACGGACCGAACGGCCTTCGTGGTGGACCGCGCCGCGAAGGCTCGGCGTTCAGGACTTGTTCGAGCGCGGGCAGCTCGAGATGCCGAACGGGAGATAGGCCGGGCACCAACCAATCAGGCCGGTCGCAAGCGGGACAATGCCGATCCAGCCCCACGGGGTCTGAGGACCGACGAACACGAGGGCGATCAGGCCGAGGCCGATCACGATACGCAGGATGCGGTCGATACCGCCAACATTGGACGTCATGGCTCGGATATCCTCTGCTTGAGCTACGACGCTCACGCTAGGCCTCCAGAAACGCACTGTCGGTGACATTGTCACCGCGGCGCCAGCGACAGGATGTAGGCGGCCAGCGCGAAACTTTCGTCCTGCGAGAGGTGATGATCCGGCATCATGGTCGGCCGCGACTGCAGCCAGCGGACGATCGTCTCATAGGACTGGCCCGGACGGGCGGCGACGGCGGCGAAGGAGGGAACGTCGCCCGCCTTCTGCTTCTCGCCCTGCCCGGGCAGCATGTGGCAGTGCGCGCAGAGGCGACGCGACAGCGCCTCACCTTCCTTGCCATCACGTGCGACAGCATCCGTCGCGACCGTGGTCAGTACGGCGAGAGCAAACATCCGGTATTTCGCCGTCCCCATCATCGTGCCGCTCCCTCGCCGACGATCTCGAAGGGCGCCCAGAACGACGGCGGCTGGCCGGCATCGATCATCGCGAGCATGGTCCGCCGAAAGGCCTCGGCGCGGCCGAGCCGCTTGTCCGCAGCGAGTGCCTCGAAGGTTCGCGTCGTGAGCCAGACCGTCGCCTCGGAGTTGACCGCCCAGTGCGAGACGAGCATGGCGCGCGCGCCGGCGAAGAAGAATGCCCGGGCGAGGCCCGACAACGCCTCGGCGCCGACCTCGGAGCCAGCCGCCGTATTGCACGCCGAGAGCACGACCCAATCGGCATCGAGGCGAAGTGCGGCCACCTCGGATGCCGTCAGAAGACCGTCGTCTTCATCGGATGGGCGGAGCGGTGGCGTCAGCACGAGGGCCGGTTCCTCGAGGCCGGACAACTCGCCCGCCACCAGGCCATGGGTCGCGAAATGGACAACGCGATAGCGGTCGAGGGGCAGCTTGCGGATGCGGGTTTCGGTGGCGTCGTGGCGGAGTAGCAGGGCTGTGTCCGGGGCTTTCATGGCGTCCGCGATGGCGCGCAGCTCGGCGGCCGTCTCCG
>JBGSJD010000274.1:0-3080 GCA_041742195.1 Hyphomicrobiaceae bacterium | reverse complement strand
TCGAGCCCGGCACCTCGTCGGCCCGTGCGGACACCCGCTCGACCAGCGCGTCGAATGCCGCCGCATCGAGCCCGGACCGCTCGACCATCTTGCGCATCTTGTCCGGCCGGTGGCGGACCTTGATGGTCCCGGTCATGTGATCGTTGAACGCGACCACGTCGACCCGCCGCGCGGCGATCCACGCGACGATCTCGTCCTCGCCTTCGAGGTTGTAGGTCTCATGCCGGAGATGAAAGCGGGTGTCCGCCGCGAGTTCGCCCCTGAGGTCCTCGATCGCGGCCAGAAGCCGGCGCGCGTTCGCCGCATCCCGCAAACCCGGCTCCCACGATCGCGTCACGCCATGAAATGCCGTCGTGATGCCGTTGGCGACGAGTTGCCGATCCGTCTCGACAAGAGCCAGCCCGATGTCGATGTCGACGCCCGGCCGCGGCATCATCTGGCGCTCGAAGGCATCGCCGTGAACATCGACCAGCCCCGGCAGCACGAGGAGCCCGGTCGCATCGATCGACAGCCCGGCCGACACGCCGCCCCGCCCGACCCGGACCCGGCCATCGGCGACGGCGATGTCCTCCCGGCGCAATTCGCCCTCGATCAGCGCCGTACCGCCCCTGACGATGAGTCCCTGAACTGCCCGCATCCCGTCCCCCAGCCGCCAAAAACCTGCTCCGGACTAAGCGGAATGCATCATATTTGAATGAAATCCTGAGCGCGAGCTTGGATGAGTGGTAGCACCGTGCTGCTAGAAGACGCGCTTGATCGCCGCTCCGCCCACATCGGAGAGCCGCGCCCGGGAGTGAGCCGCCGTGACCCGCACATCCGACATCGAGATGGCCCTCGTGGGCCTTCAGGAGGAACGCTCGGCCTGCGTTCGCCGCCTCGAGGCGATGCTTGCCGCCCAAGGCCCGCGCACCGACGTCGAGGCCTACCTCGCGCGCATCCAGAATATCAATGCAGCCCTGGTCCGCCTGGCCGGTGCCCGCCTCGCCCATTGACCTTGCAGGCCCGCCGCGCGCCCGTCACACTTCCCCCGAGTGGCCTGCGCCCCCGCCTCCGGGCGGCACACCCGGCTGCACCGTGGGACTTGCCTAGCCCCGATCGAGTATGGCATCGCAAGGCCTTGGACCCAAAAAGGAAGCATCGGGGGAAGCGTTGGATACCTTCGACTACGTGATCGTTGGCGCCGGATCTGCCGGATGCGTTCTCGCCAATCGCCTGACGGCCGACGGCATGACGCGGGTTTGCCTCCTCGAGGCCGGCCCCCCCGACTGGCTGCCCTGGATCCACATTCCTGCCGGCTTCATCAAGACCTTCTATCATCCGTCCGTGAACTGGCTCTACAGCATGGAGCCGTCCGAATGGACCGGCGGCCGGCGCATTCACGCGCCCCGCGGCAAGACGCTTGGCGGCTCGTCTTCGATCAACGGCCACATCTACAACCGCGGCCAGCCCCTCGACTTCGATACCTGGGCCCAGATGGGCAATCGCGGTTGGGGCTATGCCGACGTCCTGCCCTACTTCAAGCGCATGGAGCGGCGCGAGGGCGAGAGCGACCAGACCTATCGCGGCCGTGACGGCAGCCTGACCGTCTCCGATATCGATTGGATTCACCCGCTCTGCGAGGCCTTCATCGCCGGCGCCGTCGAGGCCGGCATTCCCCGCAACCCCGACTACAACGGGGGCATCCAGGAGGGCGTCTCGTACGCCCAGCGCACGATCTCCAATGGCCGGCGCGTCTCGTCGGCGCGGGCCTTCCTGCATCCGATCATCAAGCGCCCGAACCTGAAGGTGATCACCGAGGCCCACGCCACCCGGATCATCATGGACGGAAAGCGCGCCCGCGGCATCGAGTTCGCCAAGGGCGGGCCCGGCGGCGACCGCCAGCAGGTGCAGGCGGCGCGCGAGGTCATCCTGTCCGGCGGCTCCTACAATTCGCCCCAACTCCTCCAGCTCTCCGGCATCGGCGCGCCGTCGCTGCTCGCCGAGCACGGCATCGAGGTGCGCCATGCGCTCCCCGGCGTCGGCGAGCATCTGAAGGACCACTACGCCCCGCGCTTCGTCGCCCGCGTCAAGAACATGGAGACCATCAACGAGCGGGTCCGCGGCCTCAAGCTCGCCTCCGAAGTGACCAAGTGGGTATTCCAGCGCAAGGGCATCCTCGGCCTCTCCCCGACGCTGGTCTACGCCTTCTGGCGCTCGGAGCCGCACATCGCGAACTCCGATATCCAGCTGACGTTCACGCCCGCGAGCTACCTCGAGGGCGTCCAGGGCGAGCTTGAACGCGAGCCCGGCATGACGGTGGCCTCCTGGCAGCAGCGCCCTGACAGCAAGGGCTACGTCCGGATCCGGAGCGCCGACCCCTTCGAGGCGCCTGTCATCCAGCCGAACTATCTCGCCGAGGCGAGCGACCGCCGGGTCCTGCTCTCCGCCATGAAGCTCGCCCGCCGCCTGCTCGCGTCCCGCCCCCTCGAGCCCTATTACGCCTACGAGGACTTCCCCGGAAAGAACGTCCAGTCCGACGATGAGCTGCTCGACGCGGCGCGCCAGCGCGGCACGACGACGTTCCACCCCAACGGCACCTGCCGCATGGGGCCTTCGACCGACCCGCTCACCGTCGTCGACGACCACTTGCGCGTCCACGGGTTGCAGGGCCTTCGCGTCATCGATGCCTCGGTCATGCCGACGATGCTGTCGGCGAACCTGAACGCGGCCACCATGATGATCGCGGACAAGGCCTCGGACCTGATCCTCGGCAAGGCCGCGCCGGAGCCGATCATCGTTCCGGCAGCCTGAGCCTGGAGAGGACAGCCGCATGGTCGCTGAGTTGCTGGCGCTCGAGATCGCACTGAAGGCGTCCGTCGGCGGGCTTCTGACCCTGCTGCCACGGACGCTCTCCCGGGTCCTCGGCCTCGCGCCCGTGCAGGAGACCTTCTGGCCCCGTCTGCTGGGTGCAACGCTCCTGGCCCTCGCAGGCGCAACCTTCCTCGAGCGTCAGGCGTCGACCGCCAGCGGGCTCGGCATCGCCGGACATACGGTGCTGAACCTGGTGGCGGCGCTGGCCATCGTCGGCGCGCTTATCCTCG
>JBGSJD010000273.1:0-5300 GCA_041742195.1 Hyphomicrobiaceae bacterium | reverse complement strand
CGCGGCCGGATTGCGGTCGTCGTCGAGGCTCGAGCGGATGGCCAGGAACGGCACGGCAACGAGGGCCATGAGAGACGCGCCGATGCCGATGGCGAACTGCCAGCCGTAAGCCTCGGCGACACGCGGCAGCATCATCGCGGCCAGGATGCCACCGAGCGGCACGCCCGTCTGCTTGAGAGCGAACACGATGTTCTGGCGGTTCTTCGGCGCGAACCGGAACAGGAGGTGGGACGCCGCCGGGTTGGTGAGGCCGTAGGCCGCGCCGATCGCCAGTGATCCCGCGATCGCGATAAGGATGCTGCCCGAGGCGATGGCCACCAGTCCCGCAGCCGACAGCGCAAGCGCCCAGACGCTGACGATGGCGGCGCCATGCCGGCGCACATAGAGTCCGGCCATGCTGGACAGGGTCGCTGCCGCCGCATAGATGACACTGATCTGGTAGCCGATGCTCTCGGCTCCATAGCCGAAGTGCGGGGCCGCGAGGGTCGCCAGGGTCGGCAGGGCGAGGACCGAAAAGGTCGCCAAGCCCTGGACGCCGGTGACCAAGCCGAGTAGCAGGCTCAGTCGCGACGTGGACATCGCGGACGCCTGGTGTGCCGTAGCCGCGCCGCCGCTCTGGTCGCTTCTCACGATTTCCAGCCTCGTCCCTCTTGTGTTTAGATGTCCGGACATAGCATTGTGTCGGCCGGGTCGATAGAGCACAATCGGCCACCTAAACCAGAACAGGGGCAGCCGTCACTGCCCATTTGCCGACGTCGGAGGGTCTCGCGTGAACGCACAAGCCAATCCCCAGCTCAAGTCTTCGGGCGATCTTGCCGGACCCGACAAAGTCGACATGGCGCTCGGCCGACTGCCGATCACCGAGGCGCTGGCGCGGTTCGCTGCCGAAACGAAGGCCAGTGACATCCCGTCGGTCGTGCGCGTGCGCGCCATGCACCACATGCTCGATGCGGCCGGCATCGCCGTTGCTGCGTCGCGCTACGATCATTCGCAGCGCGTGCTGACAGCGATGCGTGGGCTCGGCGGAGAAGGCACCGTGCCTGTGTTCGGCTATCCGGCACGGCTCTCGCCGCGCGACGCGGCGATCCTGAACGGCTACCTCTGCCACGGGCTCGACTTCGACGACACGCACGTCGCCGGTATCATCCATCCGACTGCGAGCATCCTGCCGGCGGTGCTCTCCACGGCGGCACACGTCGGGGCGTCGGGCGAAGATGTCGTGACGGCTTTCGTGATCGGCGTCGAGACGGCGGCGCGCATCGCCTCGGTCGCCAAGAGCGGCTTCCATCAGGTCGGCTTCCATCCGACCGGGATCGTCGGCGTGTTCGGCGCGACGCTGGCGGCCGGCCGCTTGATGGGTCTCAACGCCAAGGCGCTGGCCATGGCGCAGGGTATCGCCGTCTCAATGGCGTCGGGAAGCCTCGAGTTTGTCGAGGACGGGGCCTGGAACAAGCGCCTGCATCCCGGCTGGGCGGCGCAGGCGGGCATGACTGCCGCCGCGCTCGCGCGGGAGGGATTTGTCGGTGCGACGCGGCCCTACGACGGGCGGTTTGGGCTCTTCAAGGCGTACATGGGGGCTTATGCCGAGCAGGCCGATCCGGCGCTGGCGACGGCGGGGCTGGGGCATGTCTGGGAGCTGATGCAGACCGCCATCAAGCCCTATCCGGCGTGCCATTTCACGCATGCCTGCATCGATGCGGCGCTGGCGCTCAGGGCGCAGGGCGTGACGCCCGACCAGATTGCCTCGGTGGAGGCGCGCGTGCCGGCCGGCACGCACAAGGTGATCTGTCTGCCGGAGGCGAACAAGCTCAAGCCCGCCAACAGCTACGACGCGCAGTTTTCCGTGCAATGGCTGACGGCAGCGGCCTTCGTGCGCGGGCGGCTCGGCCTCGCCGAACTCGAGCCCGACGTGATCGTCGATCCGAAGATCGTGGCCCTCACACAAAAGGTCCGCTTCGCCGACTATCCGGACAGCCCGTTCCCCAAGGCCTATTCGGGCGAGGTGATCGTCACGCTCGTCGACGGACGGACGCTGACGCACCGCGAACACATCAATCGCGGCGCCGCCGAGCGGCCGCTGTCCAACGAGGAGATCATCGAGAAATTCCGGGCCAATGCCGCGACGGCGTGCGACGGGCCTTCGGTCGCGCGCATGGAGCGGGCGATGCTCGGGCTCGAGACGGCAACCGATGCGGCGGCGGAGCTGGCAGCTTTCTCGCCAGCACCGCGTCGCTGAGACCGGCACTTGCGCCATGACAGACATCGAAAAGGCGGCCCCGCCGCATGACGACGTATTGAAGCGCTCGGAGGGTGACAGCGGCCTTCCGCTCTACGTGCAGCTCGCCCAGACGATCGGCGAACGGATCCAGGCCGGAGTTTATCCGGTCGGCTCCCTGTTGCCGACGGAGGCGGAGCTCGGCGAGAATTTCGGCGTGTCGCGGTACACCGTGCGGCAAGCCATCCAGCATCTCCGGAACCAGGGCCTCGTCAACGCCCGCAAGGGGGTTGGAACGCGCGTGCAGGCGGTCGAGACCGAGCCGACCTACACCCAATCGATCCACTCGCTCGGTGAGCTTCTCCAGTACGCGACGGAAACCCGCCTCGATGTCATCGAGGTCGAGGACGTGCAGGCTCGCGGCGCGCTCGCCGAAGAACTCGGCTGCCGTCCGAAAAAGCCCTGGGTGCGCATTGCCGGCATCCGGCACGGGGCCGAGGGTGAGCCGCCGCACTGCCATTCCGAGGTCTATGTCGACGAGGCCTACCGGGCGATTGCGGACGAAGCGGGCACTCTGCGCACAGCCTTCTGGGCGCTGATCGAGAAGCAGTTCGGCGAGACCGTGATCGAGGTCGACCAGGAGATCCAGGCGACGGTGCTCTCGCCGGAGATGGCGCGATTGCTCGAGGCCGAGGCCGGGTCACCGGCGCTTCGCTTCATCCGGCGCTATTATGTGACCGGCCGGAGGCTCGTCGAGATGTCCATCAGCACCCATCCGGCTGACCGCTTTTCGTATCATATGATCATCCGGCGCGACGCGATGCCGGGATAGGCCGGCGAAGGCGCGGCCGTCTCATTGGACGTGAGCGGCGCGCCAACCCGCCTCGACGGCTTCGGCTTCGGAGCAGAACCAGCGCTTGCCCTTGCCGTCGTCCATCTTGATGCGGTGATACCAGGGGCTCCAGGGCAGGTGATAGATGCGGCCGTTGGCCGTGACGTTGCCTTTGATCGGGCAGCCTTTCGGGGCCTCGTCGGATCGCTCGGCGAGCGTCCAACGGTGGGCGCGGTAGTCCCAGGGCGCCTGTGCCGTTCCGGACCAGATGCCGACGCGGGCGGCACGGGCCTCTGCCTCCTCGCGCGTGTAGGTGCGGGAGTAGCGGACGAACGCCCAGGCCAGGCCCATCCGAACGAGCGCTGCGTTGATGTCGGTTCCGGCGGCCCGGCAGATGCCGAGGAGGCGCTTGTACTTGTCAAGGCCGCGCTCCTCGCACTCGACGAGACGATCCGCGACGAGGCGCGAGAGCATGCGCACCGCCACGGCGCCGCAGGGCCAGGGGCGGTCGCTGGCGTCCTTGCACTGCTGCTCGGCCTCCGGCGCGTCGATGCCTTCGAGCCGCACTCGAATGCCGCCGACCAGCAGCGTATCTCCGTCGATCGCTTCCGCGCGTCCGGTCAGGACGGCGTGGCCGCGCGCCGATACCGGCGACTGGCGGGCAAGGGTATCGCTGGCGAGATAGAGAGGCGCCGCAATGGTCAACGCCAGAAGGGCGCTCAACGCCGCGCGTGTTGCATAGACTTTTACAGTTGCATCAATCATGACAGACTCACCTCCAGGTTGAATCTCGCAGAGAGCGGAAGCGAGAGCGAGGCTGAAGGGTGTCAAACCTGTGGGCAGTCGCGGGGAGGCCGGAATCGTGTTTTCTCTTTTTCAGTCAGGTTTCTAGATCGACTCACGTGCCTCGCTCGCCACGATCCAGGCAAAACTCTGAAGGAGCATTTTCAATCTATGGTTGTATTTTTGCACGAATATAGAACAAAGGTGGCAATCTGCGACCCTGTGGTGCAATCTCGTCGATGGGGGTGGTTCCCGTCGCGCGCCGGGTGCTTGGTATCCGCGTCGCTTGGGGTTCGACGTGGGGCCGCCCTCGAATTCACCTGCCGTATAATGATACCGCTTCGAGCCTTTCGAAGGGCTCACGAGCGACCGGACAACTCCTCGCGCAGCAGCTCGAGTTCGAGCCATTGCTCCTCGGCGGCTGACAACTCGGCCTGAGCAGCGGCGAGGCGGTCGTTGGCCTTGGCGAATGCCGCGGGATCTCGCGTGTAGAGGTCCGGGGCGGCGAGGGTCGCGGTCAAGCTCGCCATCTCGGCCTCGAGGCCGGCAATGGTCGCGGGGAGTTGCTCGAGGGCGTGCTTTTCCTTGAACGAGAGCTTGCGGCGTGCCTGCGGTTGGCTGGGCGCGGCCGTGGCGATCCCACTCGCATCGGTCGTCGCTCCGCTGCCGCCCGACTTCCGCGCCGGTTGTGCGGAGCGATCCAGGTCGCGTCCCTTGCGCTGGGCCAGCATGTCGCTGTAGCCGCCGGCGTACTCCTGCCAGCGACCGTCGCTTTCCGCCGCGAGCACGGACGTGACGATGCGGTCGAGGAAATCGCGGTCATGGCTGACCAGCAGGACGGTCCCCTGGTAGTCGGCGAGTAGCTCCTGCAGCAGGTCGAGCGTCTCGAGGTCGAGATCGTTGGTCGGCTCGTCAAGGACCAGAAGGTTCGAGGGGCTGGCAAGCGCGCGGGCCAGCATGAGGCGGCCGCGCTCGCCGCCCGAGAGCGCCCGTACCGGTGTTCGCATCTGCTCCGGCGTGAACAGGAAATCCTTCATGTAGCTTGCCACATGGCGCGCCTTGCCGCCGACGATCACCTGATCGCCACGGCCGCCCGTCAAGGCATCGGCGATGGTCCATTCCGGGCGAAGATCCTCGCGCTTCTGGTCGAGCGTCACCATCTCGAGGCCGGTGCCGAGCTTCACCGTGCCGCTATCCGGAGCGATCGCTCCCGTCAGCAGCCCGATGATGGTCGTCTTGCCGGCGCCATTCGGGCCGACGAGGCCCAGCCGGTCGCCGCGTGCGATCCTGAGCGTTAGGTCGGCCACGATCGGGCGCTCGCCATAGGCCTTGGCGACGGCCTTTGCCTCCATCACCAGCTTGCCGGAGGTCCCGGCCTCCTGGGTCTCCATCCGGACGTCGCCCACGACACGGCGCGCATCCCGCTTCTGCTGGCGCAGGCCCGCGAGTTCGGCGACGCGCCGCACGTTG
>JBGSJD010000272.1:0-2979 GCA_041742195.1 Hyphomicrobiaceae bacterium | reverse complement strand
CTCGGCCGCGAGCGCGCGTTCGACCGAGCGGATGCAGCCGCCGCACCGCATGTTATCGACGGCGAGCGTTGTGATGTGGCGCGGTCGCGGAGTGGCAACGTCGGGCGTCGTCGACGCGGATGGTGCCGATCCGAGCGTCAGGGCTTCAGCCATACCCGCCTCCGTAGCCGATAGACCGCCTCACCCTCGCCCTTGTCGGGGCGGGCTTCGAGAAAGACCAGCCACGTCCCGTCGTCGAGCTTGCCGGCGTCCATGGAATAGGTGCCGGGCGTCGTTTCGGTGAGCGCGACGGTCCGGTCGAGCCGGCTGGTCGACGGACGGCCGATTCCGCCCTTGACGACCAGATTGCGGACCGGGCGGCCTTCGGCGTCCGCCAGCACCAGGGCGATGCGCCCGTCGCGCGAGATGTCGAGGCGCTCGCTCCAGCCGAGTGCCGCCTGTCGCTCGCCGGCCGCGATCCTGTCGTTGTACTTGAGGCCCTTCACGTAGGGCTCGACCGAGACGACGCCGGTGTAGGTGCCGATGGCCTTGGCGAGGAAGATGCCGTTGACCGTGAAGACGACGCCGAAGAAGGCGAGCATCATCAGTAGCACGTGGGTTCCCGTCAGCTTGCCGGGCTCGCGGTCGGGTCGGATGGAAGCTTTCGAGGTCACTGCGCGCCTCCACCGATCTGGAACGAGGTATTGCGGCGGGTCACCGCTCCCGTGCCCGTATCGCGAACCACTATGGAGAAATCCTGGCTCGGCGACTTGAGCGTGGACAAGCCAGCCTGCGGGACCGCGATCAGGACGCGCAGCTCGCGCAGGGTATCCGTTCCCACCTCGACCAAGGGATCAGCCGTCCCCTCGAAGCCGATGATGCGCAGGCTGGCGCCCGGCAGGCCTTCGGCCGTGATCGCGTAGCGACGCGGCTCATGCAGCTTGTTCAGGATCTTCACCGTGAAGCCGTTGCGCACGCCGCCATCGGAGAGGCGCACGAAGGGCGGGTTGCGGTCGCGCTGGACGTTGACCTCGAGGGTCGTGCGCGCGAACCAGGCGGTCAGCATCACGACGCCGACGAGCGCCAGCACCGCCGCATAGAGGATCGTGCGGGGGCGCACGAAGCGGTGCGGCTCGTGCTCGCCCTTCGCCTTGGCTTCCTGTTTGGCGATGGTGTCGTAGGCGATCAGGTCGCGCGGACGGCCGATCTTGTCCATGATCTCGTTGCAGGCGTCGATGCACAGCGCGCACTGGATGCATTCGAGCTGCGAGCCGTCGCGGATGTCGATGCCCGTCGGGCAGACGGCGACGCAGGCCTTGCAATCGATGCAGTCGCCACGCGCGGTCCAGTCGACGGTGCCGTCCTTCGCCTTGCGCACCGGACCACGCGGCTCGCCGCGCTCCGGCTTGTAGCTGACCAAGAGCGTGTAGCGGTCGGTCATGGCGCCCTGGATGCGGGGCCAGGGGCACATGTAGATGCAGACCTGCTCGCGGGCGATGCCACCGAGGAGGTAGGTCGTGAAGGCGAAGATGGCGAGGAACAGGTAGGCGATCGGCGGCGCCGTTCCCGTGAGGAGTTCGACGGCGAGCGTCGGCGCGTCGCGGAAATAGAACACGAGGGCGCCACCGGTCAGAACGCCGATGAGCAGCCACGAGAGATGCGTCATCGCCTTCTTGAAGATCTTGACCGGTCCCCACCGCTCCTTGTCGAGGCGGATGCGGGCGTTGCGGTCGCCCTGCCAGAAGCGCTCGACCGTCACCATCAGGTCGGTCCAGACGGTCTGGGGGCAGGCGTAGCCGCACCACACGCGGCCAGCCACGGCGGTGGCGAGGAACAACGCCAGCGCGCTCAGCACCAGGAGGCCGGTGACGTAGTAGAACTCCTGCGGCCAGATCTCGAGGAAGAAGAAGAAATAGCGATTGTTCGCCATGTCGAGCAGCACGGCCTGGTCCGGCAGGTCGGGACCACGATGCCAGCGCAGCCACGGCAGCGCGTAGTAGACGCCGAGCGTCACGGCCATGACGGCCCACTTCACCGTCCGGAACTGGCCATGGGCGAGCTTCGGATAGACCTTCTCACGATTGGCGTAGAGCTTGCGCCGTTCGGCCTGATTGACCGCCTCGACGTCATGCGTCTCCACGTCGCCCGGAACCTTCGGGGACTTGCCGTCGCGGGTATCGAGCACGGTCGTCACGAGATCGACCTCCATACGGGAACCAGGCTGCGGAGCGCATCCAGCACACGCTCCACCCCGGTCCCGAAGTTCGAGAGGCGGCGAGATGGCGGCGCCGCCCGCTCGAGGCTGGAGAGCGGCTGGGCCTCGGGCGCCGCGATGCGGGCCTCAGCCAATGCGAAAGCGCCATCGCATCCGCAACCGCACATGAACCGCCACTCCCTTCCCTCGCGGCGGGCTACTTGCCGCCGCCGAGGCTGTGCACATAGATGGCGAGAGACTTCAGGGTCACGCTGTCGAGGCGTGGCTGCCACGCCGGCATCATGCCCCCGCGCCCGGTGCGGATCGATTCGACGACGTGCTCCTTCGCACCGCCGTAGAGCCAGATGCCGTCGGTCAGGTTCGGTGCGCCCTGCTCGACCATTCCCTTGCCTTCGGGACCATGGCAGGCGGCGCACTGTTCCTTGAAGGTCACTGCGCCTTTGGCAGCCGCAGCCGCGTCGGTCGACCTGCCGGAAAGCGACAGGACGTACTCGGCAGCCTGATCGATCTGGGCCTTGTCGAGCATGTTGTCGATGCCGTAGCGGGGCATGGCGCTGTTGCGGGCATCGGCGGCGTCGGAGCGGATGCCGTGCAGGATGGTCTTGTGGATCTCCTCCACGCTGCCGCCCCAGATCCAGTCGTCGTCGTTGAGGTTCGGGTAGCCGACGAAGCCCTGGGCGCCGCGGCCGTGACAGGCGGCGCAGTTGGTCTGGAACGAGGCCGCACCGGCCGCCATGGCGAAGCGGAGCAGTTCGGGGTTCTTGCGCACGTCGGCGAGTGCCGTC
>JBGSJD010000271.1:0-4055 GCA_041742195.1 Hyphomicrobiaceae bacterium | reverse complement strand
TTCGTCCGTCGCGCCGGCCGCAGCAACGGCGCCCGCCGCCTGGGCGCGGCAGGTGTTCGCCGGCGACTGAGCGGCGTGAAAGCTTCCGTCCCCGGTTTTCGGCGCGTTCGAACGCTGCAATAGTGGCGGCGAAACAGCCATCCCATCGTTGCCAGGAGAGACCCATGAAGAGCCGCGCGGCCGTCGCGTTCGAGAAAGCCAAGCCCCTCGAGATCGTCGACGTGGAGCTCGACGGGCCCAAGGCCGGCGAGGTTCTGGTGGAGATCAAGGCCACCGGCATCTGCCACACGGACGAATTCACGCTGTCGGGCGCCGATCCCGAGGGTCTGTTTCCGGCCATTCTCGGACATGAGGGGGCGGGTATCGTCGTCGACGTCGGGCCAGGCGTCACGTCGGTCAAGAAGGGCGATCACGTGATCCCGCTCTACACGCCGGAGTGCCGGTCGTGCCCGTCGTGCCTCAGCCGGAAGACGAACCTGTGCACGGCGATCCGCTCGACGCAGGGGCAGGGCCTCATGCCGGACGGGTCGTCCCGGTTCAAGATCGACGGCAAGCCGGTGTTCCACTACATGGGCTGCTCGACGTTCTCCAACTTCACGGTGATGCCCGAGATCGCGGTCGCGAAGGTCCGCGAGGACGCGCCCTTCGACAAGATCTGCTACATCGGCTGCGGTGTGACGACGGGCGTCGGCGCCGTGATCAACACCGCCAAGGCCGGGCCTGGCTGCACGGCCGTGGTGTTCGGCCTCGGTGGCATCGGGCTCAACGTGATCCAGGGCCTGCGCCTGGTCGGGGCCGACATGATTGTCGGCGTCGATCTCAATCCGGCCAAGGAGGCGTGGGGGCGGAAGTTCGGGATGACCCATTTCGTCAACCCGAAGGACGCCGGCAAGGACCTCGTCGCGCATCTCGTCAACATGACCAAGCGGGGCGCCGATCAGATCGGTGGCGCCGACTACACGTTCGATTGCACGGGCAATGTCGAGGTCATGCGGATCGCGCTCGAGGCCTGCCATCGCGGCTGGGGCGAGAGCATCATCATCGGTGTCGCGGGCGCTGGGCAGGAGATCAAGACGCGGCCGTTCCAACTCGTGACGGGACGGACCTGGAAGGGCACCGCGTTCGGTGGCGCGCGCGGTCGGACCGACGTGCCGAAGATCGTCGACTGGTACATGGACGGCAAGATCCAGATCGATCCCATGATCACGCACACACTGCCGCTCGCCGACATCAACAAGGGCTTCGATCTGATGCACGCCGGCGAAAGCATCCGGAGTGTCGTCGTCTACTGAGCCTCGATCGCGCACCCAGCGGCCGAGCCGTTGGGGGCGATCACAACACGTGAGACGGCAAGATGCATCGGGCGCCCCACGGTCAGCGGGGCGCCCGACGTCGTTTGGGCCCAAGCCCACCATCCGGAAAAGAACCATTTCCAGGTCGGCTGAAGGGAGCACTCACGGAGTCGTGATCGTCAAATTGAACGTTGTTATTTACAAAACGGTACGCGTAGTATTATAAATAACTCATGAGACGGCGCGAGGCGCCAAACCCTAGAACCCGCAGGAGAGACGAGATGTCGATCAACAAGACGATGGCCGCGGTCGGCGGTGTTCTGCTCGCAACGGTGGCGCTGGTCGGAGGCGCTTCGGCGCAGGGCCACGGACACGGGAAGCACCATGGCCACGGCCATGGCAAGCACCAGTCTCACGGGCATGGCCACTTTCAGCACCAGGCTCATGGCTACGGCCACCAGCATGGCCATCAGTACGGCGGCCACGGGCACAAGGCTCATGTCTGCTACGAGACGGTGAAGGCTCCCGATGTCTACGGCACGGTCCGCCGGGCGGTCGAGAAGGTTCCCGGTCGCTGGGAAGAGCGGCAGATCGCGGCGGTCTACGCCGAGCGGCAAGTGAAGGTTCTCGTCACCCCCGGTCGCTGGGAAGAGCGGATCGAGCCGGCCGTCTACGAGGAGCGGACGCGGCAGGTCCAGGTGGAACCGGAGCGGAAGGTCGTTCGCACGACGTCGGCCGTCTATGAGACCGAGAAGATCGCGACGAAGGTGTCGGACGGCTACGGCCATCAGAAGTACGTGACGCAGGCGTCGCAGAAGCTGGTCGATCCGGGGAAGCAGACCGTCGAGACGATCCCCGCGGTCTACAAGACCGAGGCTTTCCGGGTTCTCGCGAAGCCGGCCAAAGTGCACAAGATCTATCACCAGCCGGTCTACGAGACCCGGGTCGAGAAGTACCTCGCGCAGCCGGCCGCGGTCGAGAAGGTCTACCACAAGCCGGTCATCGAGTACGTCGAGGAGCGGGTTCTGGTGAAGCACGGCCACGCGTACGTCCGGCCCGTGCACAAGGCGCACGGCGAGCGCTGCTGATCTCGGTCGGGTGACGCCACGTCGCCTGAGACATCACTCGAGAGTGGGGCGGTCCGATGGGCCGCCCCCCATTTTTTTGCAGGTCTTCCCGGTCGGCGAAAAACGCCAATTTAAAGACATCGGCCCTCGGCTCATAGCCGGGCCGGATCGCATGGGTCTGAATAGAAGACAACGGCGGGGTTTCCCCCGCCGCGCTTTTCGTCCGATGCTCAGAGCGTTACGCCGACTTGCGCTGGTGCGGCCCCATTGGTCAGGTGCACCAGGAACGGGTAGCTCTGCCAGTCGTCACAGAAGGTCCGGTAGTCCTCCGTGATCTCCTCGCCGCGTGCGATGTCGCGCTTGGCGACCGACCAGCCGAACACGTCGGCGTTGGGATAGACGCCGTATGAGTTGGGATGGTCGGAGTGGTTGGTGAAGATCGCGTGATCCGCACAGTGGATCCAGCAGCCCTTCCAAAGATAGGCGTATGTGGTGACGTGCTGCTTGGCCAGAGGTGGGAGTGCTTCCACCTCCGCCGGCGTCAGCACCTTGTCGAAACCCTCGACGAACTTCCACCACACGGTTCCGGCCGGGATCGGCTCGGCTGCGTAAAGTCCGAATCCCGCAATCGGACTTTGCGTGACATACGTCGGCACCAGAAGCATCCAGTTACCCTCTCGAAGACGACACGAGCAGATGTCCGCCCCGTCATTCACGGGCGCATCTCATAAGAGGGTGTTGGGTTGTCGTCTATTCGTTTTATTCGTGTCGTGCGCTTTTTTTGTTTCGCGCAGTTCGCCTCGCGAAAAAACCTCAGCCGAGCCGGTCGCCGAACACCACAGCGGGGTCCTTGACGACTTTTCGGACGTCGCCCTGGCGGAGCGTGAGGCCCCGGCGATCGAAGTGCTCGAGGATCTGGATGCCGACGTTGCGGCCCGAGCCGGCGCGGTCGCGAAACTCGGCGGCGGTGAAGGTGCGGCTTTCATTCGTGGTCGCGAGTTCGCCGGCCATTTGGCCAAGTTCGACGAGCGCCGGGCGGAGGAAGAAGCGGTCCGTCGCCACCTCCACGACGGCGCCGAGACGCGCCATCGTTTTCAGCAGTTTGCGAATGGTGGTGATCGGCTGGCCGGTCAATTCGGCCAGTTCGCGAACCTGCGGTGGACGATAACGCCCCTCACCGTCGATTGCTTTCTCAAGTCTTTCCCAGAGCTTCTGATCGGCCGCGCCGAGGCTCGATGAATGGCTGGCGAGGCGGACGAGGCCTCCCTGGACGATCACGCGCTCGCGGAGCGCCAACATCTGCAGGGCAGCCCGGAAGGCAGGCCTCGGCAAGCGTGGTACGAACAGGAGCCGGAGCTTGTCCTCGGCCATGCCGGGCCGCTCCGGACTCGCGGCATGGAAGGTCGCCAGATGAGCCTCGATGGCGGTGCCCCATCGAGCGAGCGTATCGGGAGCGGCCGCATAGCGTCGACCGTCGCTCTCGACGACCATCGCCTCGGTGGCGGCCGCCAGATCATCCTGCTCGGCGGTCGAGAGACCGCGGCTTTCGACGAGCGCGGTGACGTCGACGAGGCCCGGCGCGAGGCTCAGGAGATCGGTGAGGGCGGTTGTCGCGTCGGGAACGTCGAGCGCGTGGAGCAGCTCGAGCCGTTCCGGCGTGCGGCGGAACCGCTGCGGGGCTGCGGGATCGATGATC
>JBGSJD010000270.1:0-5611 GCA_041742195.1 Hyphomicrobiaceae bacterium | reverse complement strand
GGCGACGAAGGCGCGGGCGCCCTCGCCTTTCGGGTCCGCGATGCGGGCGAGGCAGTCCTCGACCAGGGCGCGGGAGGTGGTTTTTCCCGACGCGAGGTCGCGGACGAGGGCGGAAATCGTGGGCAGCGCGGCGGTCATGATCGGATTCCCCGTGGCGGTTTCGCGCGATCTTATGCGCGGATGGCCGGGGCAGATAGAGGGGCGTTCGAAGCGGCCGCCTCGCCGGTCGGGCCAAGAACCGGCGAGGTGGCGCCCCTTGCACGGGGGCGAACTTACCGGCCATAAAGCCCACGAGACGCGCGGTCTGGCGACCGGGCCGCGTCCCCCACACCGGCCGCGACGGGCCTTGGCAAGGAGCCAGCTGTGACGACATCGAAGATCGTGCTCATCGACCGCCATCCGGGCCGTTCGTCCCAGACGATCGGCATGGCCAAGGAACTCGGCACCGATCCGGATCTCATTCACGAGCCGTCGGTCGGCGTCGTCGGTACCAAGGGCGACAGCCAGTGCTATCTCGGCGTCATCTCCAAGGTCGACGCCATCCACGAGGCGCTGAAAAGCCGGATCGGCAAGGGGCCGGGGCAACTCAAGCTCAGGCTCGTCCAGCCCGAGTACACGATCGCGACGTCCGACGGCATCCGTAACGGCACGCGCGAGATGCGCTATTCGCTGATCGGGCGCGAGGTGACGCACGATTCGCTCTGCGAGCACCTGTCGGCGACGGGCCTCGCCGGCACCATCGCGGTCGTCGCCTGCGACAAGCCGCCGGTCGGCACGCTCGCCGCGCTGCTCGAGCACAATCAGCCGTCGATCATCATGTCGGACGGACCGATCCACCCCGGCCACGATCCGGCGACGGGCGAGGCGCTCGACATCGTCTCCGCCTATCAGGTCGCCGGCCATCCCGATCCCGAGCATCGCCATCGCATCGCCTGCAACGCATGCCCCGGCATCGGCAGCTGCGGCGGCATGTTCACCTACAACACCATGCAGACGTTCATCGGTGTCGTCGGCATGCAGCCCTTGCAGATGGTGGCGCCGCCGTCGGACGATCCGCGCCGGGTGACGGAGTTCCCGGCGGAGCTGGTCGCGTATCTCTCCAACATGATGGCCAAGGGGCTGAAGCCGCGCGACATCGTCGGGCGGGACTCGCTGCGTAACGCCGTCATCGTCTCGATGGCGATCGGCGGCTCGACGAATGTCGTGCTGCATGCGCCGGAGATTGCGCGGGCTGCGGGCTTTGCCGATTTCTGGACGGAGATCATGACGCCGCAGGAGTTCAACCACCTGTCGCAGCATCTCGTGCCGGTGCTGACCGACGCGCGGCCCTACGGCAAGTATTCCATGGTCGACATCGACCGGGTCGGCGGCGTGCAGGTGATCGTGCGCGAACTGCTCGAGGCGGGGCTCCTCAACGGCGACGTCATGACGTGCACCGGCGAGACGCTGGCGAAGCAGGTCGAGCGGCTCGGCGCGAAGAAGCCGGACGGCACGGTGATCTATCCGGTTGCCAAGCCCTACAAGCCGACCGGCGGCCTGCGCATGTTGGGCGGGAACCTGTCGCCGGATTTCTCGGCGATCCTGAAGCTGGCGGGCGTCGAAGGTGGTCTCGAAAACAACGTGTTCCGTGGCAAGGCGCGTGTGTTCGAAGGCGAGGGGCAGTTGCTGGCGGCGCTCGACAAGACGCCAGACAGCTTCCAGAACAACGACATGGTCATCGTGCGTTATGATGGGCCTGCAGGCGCGCCTGGCATGCCGGAGATGCTCGATCCGACGTCGCGCATCACGACGCTCTGCCGGGAGCGCGGGATCACGGTCGGCCTTATGACGGATGCGCGGTTCTCGGGCGGTTCGGTGGGGTTGGTGATCGGTCACGTGGGTCCGGAAGCGGCGCTCGGTGGGCCGATCGCGTTCGTCGAGAACGGCGACGAGATCACGGCCGACCTCAACACCAACGAGCTCAACTGCACCCAGCTGAAGGATCCGGCCGTTCTGGCTGCTCGCAAGGCCGCCTGGGAGAAGGCCGTCGCGGCGAACGGCGGGACGCATCCCAACTGCGGCGAGGCCGATACGAGGCTGCTGCACCGGGCACGGCACATGGCGGTGCCGGCAGTGCGCGGCGGTGGTTTGCATCCGGGGCGGCAGGTGTGGGTCCGCGAACCGCGCAAGGCCGAGACGTCGGGCTTCGTGCCGCGCAACATTCATCGCGGGTGACGTGGTGGGCGGCGCCTCCGATCGGGGGGGGGCGCCGTCATCGCGATCCGGGTGTTCCGCGCTGATCCGGTGATCCTGCGTGGCCTGCGTGTCGCCCCGGGGCTGACTGCTGTCTTCAGGCTACCACCGTGGCCTAACAGCCTTGCGTGCACCTGTTCAGAAACAAGCGCATATTGGTTCGCCTGCACCGCCCATGATGCGTGTCTCTTTTGTCACAACATTTCGATTTGTGACGTTCATTTGCTGCCGCGAGGCAGCTACCCCGCCACCGCAGTGACTGTTTTCAGGGGGCTGCTTCTTTCCTGGGCACAACCCATGCGTGCCAGGTCGCGGTTCGTCGCGTCTCTCCGACTAATGACAATCTCGTTACACTCTGTTAACAATAATCGATGCGGTTCGGGCGGGGGTCGAGGCCCTCACCGCGATGTGCGTGAAGCGTCTCTCGTTGTGTTAGGAGTGAGGGTAATGTTCTCCAGAAGCATTCCGGCTTCCCAAGGTGGAAGCCCTATCGATAGCCACAACAATAGGCTGAACTCTCCGTCAATTGCAACCTCCGATACGCGTCGCCATTCGAATGATGCGCTCTCCGGGGAAGGTGCTATGCTCATCGGCAAGGGCACCCGCATCACGGGCGAGTTCAACGATTGCAGCATCGTCGAGATCCAGGGTGCGCTGGAAGGCAACGTGAGCGCCGATGCGGTGGTGATCCGGGAAGGCGGCGCCTTCAAGGGCGAGATGAAGACCAAGCGTCTCGAAGTGCACGGCAGGATCGAGGGCAAGATCGAGGTCGAAGGTCTGCTCGACATCCGATCGACCGGTACCGTCATCGCCGAGCTCACCTACGGCCAGCTGTGCGTGCAGACCGGTGGCACGATGGCAGGCGAGATGCAGACGAAGGCCATGGCCGACATGGCCTTGCAGTCGGAGTCCGGGCATCCGCCCGAGGCCATTCACGTGCAGGATGTCAGACCGGGTGGCGGGATGAACGGGCACGGGCACTACGTCGCGAATGGACGGGCCACGGCCTGACGCGCGGCGGGCAGTCGCCGGTCGAACCATTCGATTTATGGCTGATATCCGCGGTTGGGACCTATGCGCAATTCCTGTGCGCGGGCGCGATATCACGCGAAGACATTTTTCGGCGGGAGTTACAGCTGACATGGTCGAGCTGAACGGATTTAATTCGCCACACATCATTTCGGCATTACGCTATCGCGATGTGGAGCGCGCTTCGAACTGGTTGTGTGAAACATTTGGTTTCGAACAGCTCGAGGTGACAACCGACGATGCCGGGGACGCGATCTATTGCGAGCTCAAGCTTGGGAGCAGCGTTGTCATTCTGGGTTCCGTCCGCGATCCCCAGTTTCAAAGCATCATGCGTCAGCCGGACGAGATCGGCGGCTCGGAAACCCAGCTCTGCTATATTGCGGCTTCCGATCTGGATGCGAGGTTCGAGCGCGCCAGAGCGGCCGGGGCGGAGATCGTTGCAGGCCTCGCTGAAGATCCCTCGGGAAACCGCAGTTTCAAATGCCGGGATCTCGAGGGCCATATCTGGGCCTTCGGGACCTATACGCCGAAAATACCCGAGCCGCGCCGCGCACCAATCGATCCGGGCTCGCCCAGAACATCGCCGGGCTCGCGCGTCGCCTCGCTGGCGGCATGGTGTGTCGCAATCCTCCTCGTCGGTACGTCCGCGTTCGGTGCCGGGACCGTTTTCGGACCAGCAATCGTGGGCAAGCTCCCGATTGCCGTGGGAGTGGCCGTCGCAAAGCATCGTGTCGCCGAAGTGGCCCAGCGGCAGGCGGGGCTGGTGGAAGATGGTGATGCCCGCGGCCTGGCGGAACGTCTGGAGACGGCGCGCGAGCGCGCGGCGCGGGCAGAGAAGGAACGCGACACGCTGGTTGCGCAGATGAAGGTCCTTCGCGCGGATATGGAACGTGGCGCGGCCGCCTGGGCCTCCGCCGAAATCGTCGCGCGAGAGCGCTACGAGACAGCGGAGCGGCAGCGGGCCGACCTCGATGCCGCGCTCAAGGCCAAGTCAGAACTGGTGCTGCGGCAGGCCGAGGAGATGCGAGGTCTTCAGGTGCGCCTGGAGCATGCCTCGACCTCTCAGGCTGCGGCGCAGCGCGCGGTCGTCGACGTCCAGCGCCTCCTCGACGAGCAGACCGTTGCGCTCAGATTGAACATGGGCGCGAAGATGGCGTTGGCCGACGAAGTGGCCAAGCGTACGAAGCTGGAGCGGGACCTTCAAGAGCTGCAGCGGAAGCTCGAGGCAGCAGTCGCGAAGCACTCGGCGATCGAGCGGGACGACAGGCCTGACGCGCGTCTGAGTGCGGCATCGTCATTGGCACGTTCTGTCGTGGGGGCGGCCTCGAGTGCCGGGCGCGTCGAGACGAACTCTGCCGGCCCAAAGAGTTCACCGGCCAGCGGATCCGACAGTCGTGCGGTATTGCCCGAGGCGAGACCGACCGATCAGGTCATGTCCGACGTTGGCCACGACGCCGACCGACGCGGCAAGGCGGAGGACGTCAAGTCAGGTGGCAAGTCCAGGCGGTCAGCAGGCGGCGCGGCGGCGCCACAGCATAACTTCGTCATTCGGGATTGCATGAAAGCGATTGGGCCGAATTCGTTCGTTGCGGTGCGCTGCTGACTTGGTGCGAGTGATTGGTCGGGGGCATGATTATGCGGCGGGTCATGAGCGGCGGAGCCTTTATCGCGCGGAATGTTTTGTAATGGCGAGCTTGAGCAATTTCGGATTCACCGTGGATTTGGTGCGAAAAAACCTCAGCCGCAAGTGAAAGGTGCAAGTCCAACCAAAACCTATTGATTGCGGTCAGCCGCTCGTGGGATTTTGTGTTTGGATCATTTCGAGTAGCGGAGTGCGCAAGTTGAGGGGGGTCATTCTCGTGTCGGCGCTCTGCCTGCCGGTCCTGGCAGGGTGCCATGGATCTTTTACAACAGCCATGCTCGAGGACGTGCGGGGGGAAGTGCTGATTGGAAACGAGGGTGGCTTCGTCCGTGTGAGCGATGCGTCGAAAGTGGGCGTCGGTTCTAACGTGATGACGCTGCACGAGGGGCACGCCGTCATTTCCTACGCCGATGGATGCAAAGTGACGGTCGGGCCCGGCTCGCTCGTCACCGTCGCAGATTTCTCGCCGTGCGCCGTCGCTGCGATGCGGACGGGGGGCGGCAAGCGCTGAGAGTTCCAAGGAGGTCGGCGTAATCGAGTTTCGTTGCGGTCGCCCGGGGCGGGTGGTTGTGACGAGGCACCGTGTCGAGCGGGGCGATGCGGTGCCATTCATTCACGGGACGGCGCAAATCCGTGTGCCGTCGAAGGCGACGAGGGGGCGCGGCGACGTTGGCTCGCGCGATCGGCGGGCAGGGCACTCGCCTTGCC
>JBGSJD010000269.1:0-4458 GCA_041742195.1 Hyphomicrobiaceae bacterium | reverse complement strand
CACCCCCCGATGAGCCAGACGTCGCCACCCCGTGACGCCGAGGACCACGACCCGGCCGATGGACACGAGTTGCGCTCCTACGGTCGCCGCCGTGGCCGCAAGTTGTCGCCCCGCCAGGAGCGACTGATGCGCGATCTCCTGCCGCGCCTGTCGCCGGACCTCACCATCGCGGCCCAGATGCCGCTCTCCGCATCCCTGTTCGGCGGCGACGTCCGCGAGGTCTGGCTCGAGATCGGCTTCGGCGGCGGCGAGCATCTGTTGTGGCACGCGCGACGGAACCGCGACGTGGGCCTGATCGGCGCCGAACCGTTCGAGGACGGCGTCGTCAAGGTCCTGGCAGCAGTCGAGGACGACGCGCTGCGCAACGTGCGCGTTCATGCCGACGACGCGCGCGCTCTGCTCCGATGGCTACCCGATGCGGCTATCGACCGGGCTTTCGTCCTTTTCCCCGATCCGTGGCCGAAACGTCGGCATCAGAAGCGGCGTTTGGTGAACCCGAGTTTCCTGCATGCGCTGGCGCGGGTGCTCCGCCCGGGAGCCGAACTCAGGATCGGCACCGATATCGGCGACTATGCCCGCACCATCCTGATGGCGTTCCAGACGACGCCCGGGTTTTCCTGGCAGGCGACTTCGCCCTCGGATTGGCGTATTCGCCCGGACGACTGGCCGGAGACCCGTTACGAGGCGAAAGCCGTGCGCGAAGGCCGCCGGTCCGCGTATCTCCGCTTCGTGCGCACGCCGCATTGACCATTTTTTGGAGCGCTGCGCATTTTTCTGTCACATGACGCTTGCTTTCGCCGTCACTTTTTCGTAATTTGGTCTTGCTCATGATCATCTCAACTCTGAGAGTGGATCCCCGTGGTCCGCTCTTTTTGTTTTGGGAGCGCGTCATGGCACGAATTTGCCGAAATCGTTGCAAGGGATGGGTGCGTGAGCGGGCCAACGGCCGGAGCACACGGCGCTGATGAACGCTTTGAGAGAGAGACGGGTGCCGCCGCCGCAATTGCGGAGCTGGCCGAGCCCGTCCTCGAGAGTCTCGGGTTCCGGATCGTGCTCGCACGCATATTGTCGGGCCAGGGGACCATCGTGGAAATCATGGCGGAACGGCCCGACGGCAGCATGACCATCGAGGATTGCCGCGCGGCGTCTCTGGCTTTGTCGCCGGTGTTCGACGTCCACGACCCGCTTCCCGGTAGTTATCGCCTTCAGATTTCGTCCCCGGGCATCGACCGCCCGCTGGTCCGCCCATCGGATTTCGACCAGTGGGCCGGCTTCGAGGCTCGGATCGAGCTGAAGGAAATGATCGACGGCCGCCGCCGCTTCCGTGGCATTCTCGAAGGCTTCGAGGACGGCGAAGTGCGGATCGAGGTAGACCTCGGCAAGGGGGACGGCGTAAAGCTACTCGGGCTTCCGATCGGTCTCGTCGGCGAGGCGAAACTGGTGCTGACCGACGATCTGATCCGCGAGTCGCTGCGCCGCAGCAAGGCCACGCTGGTCGATCTGGATGCGGCGACGGATGCGGAGGAGACGGGCGGTGTGCCGGACGCCTCTGGCGAACTGGACACGAAGACGACTGCACCACGGTCCGGCGGCAAGACGAAACGCGACACCAAGGGGACCGGTAGGCCCCCGCCGCGCAAGGCGAAAAAGCCGCGCGGCGAGTAACCGAGGTTTGATCGAGCGACAGGAAGGTGCCAAGGCATGTCTCAGGCTGGCGTCAGCGCAAACCGTCTCGAGCTGCTGCAGATCGCGGATGCGGTCGCGCGCGAGAAGACGATCGACCGCAAGATCGTCATTCAGGCCATGGAGGATGCGATCCAGAAGGCCGCCAAGCAGCGCTACGGCCAGGAGAACGACATCCGTTGCCTCATCGATCCGCGGACCGGCGAGACCCGTCTCACGCGCGTCGTGACGGTGGCCGATCCAGTCGAGAACGAGAGCCAGCAGATGTCTCTCGAGGACGCCCGGCGCAAGAAGCCGGACGCCGCCCTCGGCGATACCTTCGTCGAAACGTTGCCGCCGCTCGATTTCGGACGCGTGGCGGCCCAGAACGCCAAGCAGGTCATTTTCCAGAAGGTGCGCGAAGCCGAGCGTGACCGCCAGCATGCGGAGTTCAAGGATCGCATGGGCGAGATCGTCAACGGCACCGTGAAGCGTGTCGAGTACGGCAACGTCATCATCGATCTGGCCCGCGCCGAGGGCATCATCCGTCGCGACGAGATGATCCCGCGCGAGAACGTGCGCCTCGGCGACCGCATCCGCGCCTACATCTACGACGTCCGTCGCGAGCAGCGCGGACCGCAGATCTTCCTGTCGCGCGCCCGGCCGGAGTTCATGGTCAAGCTGTTCGCCATGGAAGTGCCGGAGATCTACGACGGCATCGTCGAGATCAAGTCGTGCGCGCGTGATCCGGGCTCCCGGGCCAAGATCGCCGTTCTCTCGAAGGACAGCTCCGTCGATCCCGTCGGCGCCTGCGTCGGCATGCGTGGCCAGCGCGTGCAGGCCGTCGTCAACGAGTTGCAGGGCGAGAAGATCGACATCATCCAGTGGAACGACGACGCCGCGAGCTTCATCGTCAATGCGCTGGCACCGGCCGAAGTGTCGAAGGTCGTGCTCGACGAGGATTCGAACCGCATCGAGGTCGTGGTCGACGAGCGCCAGCTCTCGCTCGCCATCGGCCGCCGCGGCCAGAACGTGCGTCTCGCCTCGCAGCTCACCGGCTGGGACATCGACATCCTCACGGATACCGAGGAGAGCGAGCGTCGCCAGAAGGAGTTCAGCGAGCGCACCCAGATGTTCATGGACAAGCTCGATTGTGACGAACTGATCGCGCAGCTCCTGGCCACCGAGGGCTTCTCGTCGGTCGAGGAAGTCGCGTTCGTCGATCCTTCGGAAATCGCCCAGATCGAAGGCTTCACCGAGGAATCGGCGGCCACGATCCAGAATCAGGCCCAGGAATACCTCGCCCGCATCGAGGCCGAGCGCGACCGGCGCCGGCGCGAATTGGGCGTCGAGGACGCGGTGGCCGAGGTGCCCGGCATCACATCCGCCATGCTCGTCGCTCTCGGCGAGAACGGCGTGAAGACGGTCGAGGATCTGGCCGACTGCTCGACGGACGAGCTGCTGGGCTGGACCGAGCGCAAGAAGGAAAAGGATGCCGAGGCGGTCCGCCACAAGGGTTTCCTCGACGGGCTCGAGATCGGTCGTCCGGAAGCCGAGGACCTGATCCTCGCTGCGCGCGTTGCAGCGGGTTGGATCAAGGCCGAGGATCTCCTGCCACCCGAGGAGCCCGAAAGCGACGAAGCCGAGCCCGAGGCTGCCGGCGAGCCCGACGCTGGCGGCGATGCCGCTGCGGCTCAGGCCTGACGGCAATGTCGGAGGCAGCAGGAACAACGCGATGGGCGAAACGGGATCGACGGATCGGCAGGCTGAGCAGGCGGGTGGCGACACAACGCCGGCCGTCGGGCATGTCGACGTCGATGCCGATGTCGACGCCGATCACATCCCGGAGCGGACCTGCGCCCTGACGCGTGAGAAGCGCGAGCCGGCCGACCTGTTGCGTTTCGTTCGCGCGCCGGACGGTACGATCACGCCCGACATCGCCAGCAAGCTGCCGGGGCGCGGCGTCTGGTTGTCTCTCGATCGCAGCATCGTCGAGCGGGCGGCCAGGCAGAACCCCTTTGCGAGAAGCCTGAAGCGTCCGGTCGTCATCCCGGACGATCTCGCGGAACGCGTCGAGCGTCTGCTGCTGCAGCGTTGTATCGGTGCGCTGGCGATCGCCAAGAAGGCCGGGCTCGTGGTGTCCGGCTTCTCCAAGGTGGACGCTGCCGTCGGCAGTCGGAACGTGGCAGCTCTCCTCCATGCTGCCGAGGCCGCCGACGACGGCGCCGCTCGTCTGGATCGCAAGTTGCTCGCGCGCAGCGCGGCGATCTCGAGCCTTCCGGCACCAGCCGAACCGGCCTCTTCGGCGGTCCTTGGCGAGCCTCCCGAGGTGACTGCCGTGACGCCGGAAATCGTGAAAGACCTGAGCGGCAGTGAATTGAGTTTGGCCTTGGGCCGCGAGAATGTGGTACATGCTGCGCTGAGCACAGGCGGCGCCGCGCGACATTTCCTGACCGAGATCGGGCGCCTCAGGCGGTATCGATCGAAATCCCCCGCTGCCGCAAGCCGGCCGCCCCTGACGTCCAACACGGAATAGGCATGAGCGAATCCAAGGAATCCAGTGACCGCCGTCAAGGCGCCCGCAAGCCGGTGAGCACCCAGCGCACCGAGCAGTCGGGTCATGTGCAGCAGAATTTCAGCCACGGCCGCAAGAACGTGGTGGTGGTCGAGCGCAAGAAGACGCGCACGATCAACATTCCGGGCAAGGAGGGCGGCGCATCCGGCGCACCCGGCGCGTCGGGACGCGCGGGCGGCTCACAACGTGGCGCGGCTGGCGGATCGCAGGGACGCCTGTCG
>JBGSJD010000268.1:0-2141 GCA_041742195.1 Hyphomicrobiaceae bacterium | reverse complement strand
CAACGGCGGCCAGATCATCGTGCCGACCGGCGCGCTACTCGGCCTCGATGCGGTGGCAGCAGCAGCGGAAGGCGAGATCCACTCCGTGCGCATGGTCACCCGCAAGCCGCCCGGAGGACTCAAGGGCGCGCCATACCTGATCGCCAACGACATCGGCGTCGACGGGCTGAATGCACCGAAGCGGGTGTTCGCCGGCACCGCACGCGAAGCCGCCGCCGGATTTCCGGCGAACGTCAATGTGGCTGCCGCCCTCTCGCTCGCCGGCATCGGGCCGGACCGCACGACGATCGAGATCTGGGCCGACCCGACCGTCACCCGCAACTGCCACACCATCGAGGTCGACGCCGACAGCGCCCGCTTTCGCCTCGAGATCGAGAACGTCCCCTCGGAGAACCCCAAGACCGGCCGCATCACGGCAATGTCGGTGATAGCGGCCTTGCGAAAGCTCGGCGCACCGCTGCGGGTCGGCACTTAGCCGTCAAGCCGACAGCGCCCCCGGAGGATCGCGCGACGGCCGTGTCCCGTACGCAACGCTCTGGCGAGCCCGAAGCGGGTACACTCAGGCCAACATCATCGGTCGGGCGGCGGCCCGCCCTCACACGAGGTCTACCATGCTCCGCTCCCTGTTCGCCGTCACGCTACTGTCGGCGGTCGTTGTCCTTCCGAGCCTCGCCGAAGCGCAGAACCGCCGTCAACGCGGCCCGGCCGAGGGCTATGTCGTGGCCGAAAGCCAGTTCGGACGCGGCACCGTTTCGGGGCCGGTGCGCCGGACGGAAAAAGGCCCGCAGGTACGGCTGCCCGGCGGCACGTGGATCTATTGCCGACGCAGCTGCTCGGAGACGCTGCGCGTCGAGAGCGTCGACTTCTGGGAAAACCAGAACGAGCGTAACCGCACCGATAACGAATGCGGCATCTTCGGCTGCCTCCGGCGCGGGTTCGCGTTCTGAGGCACGGTCCCGGTAACGACTCCGGTCAAGCGATGAACGGGTTGCTCCGACGCTCCTGGCCGAGCGTCGAGGGTTGACCGTGGCCGCAGATGAAAGTGACGTCGTCACCGAGCGGCAGCAGCTTGGTCTTGATCGCCGAGATCAGCGCATCGTGGTCACCGTACGGAAAATCCGTACGGCCGATCGAGCCCTGAAAAATGACGTCGCCGACCAGCGCGAACTTGTGCGACTTCGCGACGAATACCACTGATCCCGGCGAATGCCCCGGGCAGTGGAGGATATCGAAGCTGAGGCCGGCAGCGGTCACCGTGTCGCCCTCGGAAAGCCAGCGATCAGGCGTCACGTTCTCCGCTGCAAAGCCATAGGTGCGGCCCTGCGCGGCGAGACCGTCGAGCAGGAAGCGGTCGGCCTCGTGCGGTCCGATGATCTCGACGCCGAGCACCCGCTTCAACGCGGCAGCGCCAGCGGCATGATCGATATGCCCGTGGGTCAGCAGAATCGCATCGACCCGCATGCCGGTCTCGGCGATCGTCGCTTGAATGCGGTCGAGATCGCCGCCCGGATCGACCACAGCGCCGGCCTTCGTCGTCTCGTCCCAGATCAGCGTGCAGTTCTGCTGGAACGGTGTCACCGGCACGATGGCGACGGCAAGACGCGGCTGGTCGGTCGTGGTGGGCGTCATCGGCGGGCTCCCAGGGCGTGGCGCTGTCGTGCGTGCCGTAGGTGGCACAAAATCCCCGGACGAAACAAGAGCGGGGGCCTGAGGCCCCCGCTCCTTCGGCGTGCCCACGTCAACGTGCTCAGAGCTTGGCGAGATGCGGGCGCGGATCGACCGGCCGCGCGCCGTCACGAAGCTCGAAATGGACCTGCGGCTGGTCGACCGAGCCGGTCTTGCCGGCCTTGGCAATCACCTGGCCGCGCGTCACGCGATCACCATGCTTGACCAGCAGCGCATCGTTGTGGGCGTACGCCGACACCCAGCCGTTGTCGTGACGCACGAGGACCAGATTGCCGTAGCCCTGCAATTCGTTGCCGGCGTAGGCGACAGTACCGGCCTCGGACGCGTGCACCGGCGTGCCGAGGGGCACAAGGATGTTGATGCCGTCGTTGTGCGATCCGTCCGGGCGCGGTCCGAATGCCGAGACGATGCGCCCCGTGGTCGGCCAGCGGAACTTGCCGGCGTTGACAGCGCCG
>JBGSJD010000267.1:0-2556 GCA_041742195.1 Hyphomicrobiaceae bacterium | reverse complement strand
TGTCTGCGTTGGTGCGCAGGGGACGGCCGCGCACCGTGTGGGCGGCGAGGCGTGATACCTGCAGTCGCCGCGCCGCCTCGACGCGCGGACGAACTTCGCGGCTGCCTTCCGACGGGGCCGGCAGCACGAGATCGGCGGCCGTCACCTGCGCCACCTCGATCATGAGGTCGATGCGATCAAGGAACGGCCCCGAGATCCGCGCCTGATAGTCGGCGGCGCACCGTGGACCGCGCCGGCAGGCCTGGCCCGGTGAGCTGCCGCCGCATTTACAGGGGTTCATGGCGGCGACGAGCTGGAACCGCGACGGATAGGCGATGCGATGGTTGGCGCGCGCAATGACGATTTCGCCCGTCTCGAGCGGCTGGCGCAGCGAATCGAGCACATTCGGGTGGAATTCCGGCAGTTCGTCGAGGAACAGGACGCCGAGGTGGGCGAGCGATGCCTCGCCGGGGCGCGGGCGTGTGCCTCCCCCCACGAGCGCGGCCATGCTCGCCGAGTGGTGCGGGGCGCGAAACGGCCGCGTGCGGGCGATCCGGCCATCCGCCAGTTCACCGGCCAGGCTCTTGACCATCGAGACCTCGAGCATCTCTGCCGGCTCGAGGTCGGGAAGGATGGTGGCGAGGCGGGCCGCGAGCATCGATTTGCCCGAGCCCGGCGGGCCGATCATCAGCAGGTTGTGGCCACCGTCCGCCGCGATCTCGAGGGCCCGCTTGGCGCTCTCCTGGCCCTTGACGTCCGCGAGATCGATGCCCTGAGCCGGCGGCGGCGCCAGATTGGGCTCGGGGGTGGGCAGCGTCTGGATGCCCTTGAAGTGATTGACCAGCGACAGGAGATGGGGGGCGGCGAGAACCGGCATGTCCTCCGCGGCCCAGGCCGCTTCGGCCCCGGTTGCAGCGGGACAGATCAGCCCCTTGCCGAGTGCGTTTGCGCCGACAGCCGCGGGCAGGGCGCCCGGCACGGGACGTATCGACCCGTCCAGTGCCAACTCGCCGATGGCGGCATACCCCGCGATGGCGTCCGGTGCGATCGCTCCCATTGCCGACATCAAGGCGAGCGCGATCGGAAGATCGAAATGGCTCCCCTCCTTCGGCAGATCGGCCGGCGCCAGATTGACCGTGACATGCTTGAACGGGAAACCGAGCCCCACGGCGTGCAACGCGTTGCGGACCCGCTCGCGGCTCTCGGCCACGGCCTTGTCGGGAAGGCCGACGATGGAGAACAACGCCCTGCCGGCCGTGATGCGCACTTCGACGTCGACCGGACGGGCCTCGATACCGACGAACGCCAAAGTCGAGATCTGCCCGTACATCGCCCATCCCCCGCCCCGACCGGCCACGATCCGAGACTAGGAGAACGGAACCGTCATCGTCAAGAACATTGCGCGAACTGTTCGCGCCTGCCGGCCCGATGGATGGCATCTCCGGCCCAGCGAACGTCCCGTTCCGGGGCGGTGTTTAATCTTTGATTTACGGATCGTGCTATATTTTGATTCGACAAGAGCGACGCGTCGCTTGTCCACGATGCTGGCCGTGATGGGCACGCAAAACTTGGGCAGGCTGTCGTCAAGGTGGCGTCCGTACAGGTTCCAAGCTCGCATGGAGAGCACGAATGGACACGATTGTGCGCCCCGCCGCGCCCGGCTCCACCCAACCTTGGCTGCTGCAGCGCCGTCTCTGGAACGGTGGCCGCGATCTGGAGTACGCAACGATCGCGCATCTCAGTGATCACGAGGCCGAGGACATGGTGTCGAGCGGTCTTGCCTATTGGTATTTCGGCAACCCGAGACGAAGCTCTGCGACCCGCATCGAGCGACAGGTTGCGCACGTCCGCTGAGACGACACTGTTCACGGCGCGCATCAACTGACCGCACTGGGCCGTCGTTACGGCCCAGGTTCAGCCGCGCCGCTCCACGGACACTATCTGACGGGCCTTGACGAACGGGATGAATTTCTCGCCACGGCTGAGTTCGCGGGCGCGGTCAATTGCGGCGCCTCCGCTCAGATGCTCGACGGTCAGCACCGTCAGGCCCAGTTCCGCCGCCTTTCGCAGTGGTGCAACGCTGCCGTCGACGTCGGACCGGTGGTGCGGGGTACCATCGGACTTGAAGAACACGCTGTGCTTTGCAACGCCGTCGATGGCCTGCGCGACGGGACGGCTGTCGAGAAGACGCTCGCCGTCCTCAACCACCACGATGAAGTCCGGTTTCAGCCGCCGCGCATAGCTGGCGATATCGCCAACCAAGGCCGCCATGTCCGCATCGGCCGTCGGGTGCTCGTGCCGCCAGTTCGCGGAGGTGGCGACACCGGTCAGATACATGCCGTCGTAACCCGCGGCAATCAGACGGTCGACTTCGGCGACGACCGAGCCAAACAGCCGATGACGCCACGCAGACTGCCAGTACCGGACGTCGAACGTGCCCCGGCGATCGGCCTGTTCGCCGCCGAGCCAAGACGGCGCATCGGCCGACGGGCCGAGGAGCGGAAGGCCGCTGGCAACAGGCTGGCGGGCGGCATGGGCCGATAGGCCGGGAACCGCGGCCGTCGCCATGGGCGCGGC
>JBGSJD010000266.1:0-5406 GCA_041742195.1 Hyphomicrobiaceae bacterium | reverse complement strand
GAAGCGTCCGCAGGCGCTCGCGGCGCTCGGGATGGCCGCTGGCATCGGCGGCTTCATCGCGTTCCCCTACATCCATCTCTTCATGGAGCTGCTGGGCTGGAAGAATAGCCTCCTCGTGATCATCGCGACGTTGGCGCTGATCCTGCCGCTCGCGTTTTTTCTTTCAGGGAAGCCGCAGGCGTTTGTCGGGCTGCAGCGCAGCCAAGGCCTCGGCGAGGCGGTGCGTGAGGCGCTCGCGTATCCGAGCTTCTGGTTGCTGGTGCTCGGCTTCTTCGTGTGCGGGTTCCACGTCGCATTCTACGCCGTACATCTGCCGGCGTTCGTCGCCGACAAGGGGTTGCCGCCAACCGTTGCCGTGGCGGCGCTCACGGCCGTGGGCGTGGCGAACATCCTGGGCACCTACCTGGCCGGCCAGTCGGCGAAGTGGGCGCCGAAGCGCTATGGTCTCGCGTTCATCTACTTCATGCGGACGTTCGCGTTCCTGGCGCTGCTCTATCTGCCGATCAACAGCGTGACCATCATCGGGATCAGCGTCCTGCTCGGGCTGTTCTGGCTGTCCACGGTTCCCCTGACGAGCGCCATGGTGGCCACCTTCTTCGGCCCGCAATGGATGTCGATGCTGTTCGGTGTCGTGTTCCTGTCGCACCAGCTCGGGTCGTTCACCGGGCTGTGGCTCGCCGGCGTGCTCTATGACATGACGAAATCCTACGATACGATGTGGTGGATCTCGACGGGGCTCGCATTGTTCGCGGCGCTCGTGCATCTGCCGATCCGCGAGAAGCCCGTCGAGCGTTCGGGACACGCCGCGCCGGCCGCTGCGTAAGCCCAGGGGAGGGTGCTGGCATGGAAACCAGGTCGGACGTCGTCAATTGCGACGTGGAGCCAACGACACCCCGCGCGGTGCGCTACGCCGTGTTCGGGGGGCTTTTCGTCCTGCTCGGCAGTGCCGCCTATCTGATCAGTGTTCGCGGCGAAGCGATCCTCGTCGATCTCGCCAGCATGGGCAGCCGGGCCTGGTGTTTCTGACGACCGATCCGGCTCCTTCATCCGTCTCGTGACCGTCGCCACCGAGGGCCGCGCGCGTGTCGCACTGCCTGTTTTTCCGGCAAGGTGATGGGCGGGCAGCACTTGTGACAATGCAACGAATGCCACACGATACCTGTTCTCTCGATATCGCCTTGTTCGAGATGGTTCAGGATCGACCGCACCATGGTCAACGATACGCTGCAGGGTCCAGCCGAAGGGCAATCCGACCCTTACTACTGCGAGCTGAACGGCGACCGCGGCAAGCGGATCGCGCAGCTCGAGCGTGTGCGCGAACGCCTCAAGAACCTCGACATCTCGACGCTCGTGTCGCGGGCCCGCGAGGCGGAGAACGAGCTCTTCAATCTCGGTATCACGTTCACGGTCTACAGTGACAAGGACGCCATCGACCGGATCCTGCCGTTCGACGTCATCCCGCGCGTGCTGACAGCCGGCGAATGGCAAATCATCGAGAGCGGTGTGGTGCAGCGCGTCAAGGCGCTCAATCTGTTCCTCTGGGACATCTACCACGACGGCAAGATTCTCGCCGACGGCGTGGTGCCAAAGGCGCTCGTGCTCGGAAACTCCAATTACAGGCCGGAGATGCGCGGCCTCGATCCGCCGTGCGGGACGTACATCCACATCAACGGAACCGACATCGTGCGGGACCGGGAGGGGCGGTTCCGCGTGCTTGAGGACAACGGGCGGGCGCCGTCCGGTGTGTCCTACGTGGTCGAGAACCGACATCTGATGCAGCGCGCCTTCCCGGACCTGCTGGCCGGGCTCAAGGTGCGGCCGGTTTCGAACTACGGCGAGCAGCTGATGGCGCGCCTCAGGGAAGTGGCGCCGGGCGGGATCTCCGATCCATCGATCGTGCTCCTCTCGCCCGGCGTCTACAATTCCGCCTACTTCGAGCACATCTTCCTCGCGCGCGAGATGGGGGTGCCGCTCGTCGAGGGCCGCGATCTCGTCGTGGAGAACGACCGGGTCTACATGCGGACGCTGGCGGGGCTCGCCCGCGTCGACGTCATCTACCGGCGGATCAACGACGACTTCCTCGACCCCGAAGCGTTCAATCCCACGAGCATGCTCGGCGTCGCGGGACTGATGCGGGCGGCACATGCCGGACGGGTCACGCTCGCCAACGCGGTCGGGACCGGCGTCGCGGACGACAAGGCCGTCTATGCTTACGTGCCTGAGATCATCCGCTACTACCTCTCGGAAGAGCCGATCATCGACAACGTCGAGACCCATATCTGCGGAACCAAGGAGGGGCTCGACTATACGTTGGCCAACCTCGAGCGGCTGGTCGTCAAGCCGGTCGGAGAATCGGGTGGCTACGGCATCGTCGTCGGACCTAAGGCCAGCCGCAACGAGATCGAGGCCTGCCGGAAGCAGATCCTCGCCAATCCCGAAAACTTCATCAGTCAACCCATGATCGATCTCTCCGTCTGTCCGACGCTTGCAGGCGACAAGGTGCAGCCGCGCCACGTCGATCTTCGGCCCTATGCGGTGACCGGCAAGGAGACGTGGGTGCTGCCGGGTGGTCTGACGCGGGTGGCGCTCAAGGAGGGCTCGATCATCGTGAACTCGTCGCAGGGTGGCGGGACGAAGGACACCTGGGTGCTCGAGGAGGACGGCGTATGAGCCTCCTCGCCCGCTACGCGGAGCACCTGTTCTGGCTCGCCCGCTATCTCGAGAGGACCGCCAGCCTGGCCCGGATCATCGAGACGCACGTGGCGTTCGACCGCGTGCGTGACGACGACGTGTCGTGGGCGTGGCTCGTCGCGTTGCATCGCGACGAGGAGGAATTCGCAAAGCACTACGCCGATCCCTCGCTGAAGAACGTGATCAAGTTCTACATCGCCGATATCGAGAACCCGGGATCGGTGCGGTTCGCCATCCGCGCGGCGCGCGAGAACGCGCGGGCGCTGAGGGCCGTGATCCCGACCGAGATGTGGATCCAGCTCAACGAATTCTACAACCGGTTCCTGGTGTTCTCGGATCGCGATCTCGATCCGATCCGGATCGCGCGCACGTGCGACCAGATCAAGTCGGGCTGCTATGCGCAGCTCGGGATCGCCGACAGCACGCTCTATCGCGACGAAGGGTGGCGCTTCTTCCGGCTCGGCCTGATGATCGAACGGGCGGACCAGACCAGCCGGCTGCTGGACGTCAAGTTCGCGCAGATCGCCACTGGCGCCGGCGGTCACGGGAGGGCGGTCGACGAGACGTTCTGGTCGCTGGTGCTTCGTTCGGCGGTCGCCTACCAGGCGTTCCACAGGTTCGAGCCGCGGGGTGCCGATCCCAACCGGGTGGCGCGTTTCCTGCTCATCAACTCGAGCCATCCACGCTCGGCGTCGTCCTGCATCATCGAGGCGCAACGGATGCTCGGCGAGTTGCGCTCTGGCTTCGGGCTCAGAGGGGTGTCGCGGGCGCAGGAGGAGGCGGAGGAACTGCTCGAACTCCTGCAGACGGCGGCGGCCGACACGGATCTGGTGCGTCGCCTGCACACGGTCAACGACAGCCTGCAGCGCCGCCTCATGAACCTCACGAGTAGCGTCGGCATCGCCTTCTTCGGATACACGCCGGTCCAGCAGCAATCGCAAAGCCA
The DNA here is from genome assembly GCA_041742195.1 of Hyphomicrobiaceae bacterium. GTDB lineage: Bacteria > Pseudomonadota > Alphaproteobacteria > Rhizobiales > Hyphomicrobiaceae. The sequence goes on along the minus strand of JBGSJD010000266.1, from coordinate 1,769 downwards.
ATCCCAGTCCTGACACCGGTCGTTCCCGGGTCGGATGCACCTCGCTGATCAGAGTAACCAGGTCGCCCCATGACCCTCAACGTCGCGCTCACACATCGCACGACCTACCACTACGACCGGCTCATCGGCGTCTCGCCGCAGGTGATCCGGCTCAGGCCCGCGCCGCATTGCCGGACGCCGATTCTCAGCTACTCGTTGACGCTGACGCCGACCGAGCATTTCATCAACTGGCAGCAGGACCCGTTCGGGAATTTCCTGGCCCGCGTCGTCATTCCGGACAAGACGGAGGAGCTGACCGTCACCGTCGATCTCGTGGCGGACATGGCGGTGATCAATCCGTTCGACTTCTTCGTCGAGGAGAGCGTCAAGGACTGGCCGTTCACCTACGAGGCGGGCCTCGCGAAGGAACTGCAGCCCTATCTCGTGCCGGACAAGCCGGGGCCGCGGCTTGCCGACTACATGCGCAAGCTCGACCGGCATACGCGGACGACCATCGATTTCCTGTGCGATCTCAACCGCCAGCTGCAGCAGGAGATCGGTTATCTGATCCGGATGGAGCCGGGCGTGCAGACGCCCGAGGAGACGCTCGGCAACAAATCCGGATCGTGCCGGGATTCGGCGTGGCTGCTCGTCCAGATCGCGCGGAACCTCGGTCTCGCTGCCCGGTTCGTGTCGGGCTACCTCATCCAGCTCGCCCCGGACGTGATGGCGCTCGACGGGCCGTCGGGAACGGACGTCGATTTCACGGACCTGCATGCGTGGGCCGAGATCTACGTGCCGGGCGCCGGCTGGATCGGACTCGATCCGACCTCCGGGCTGCTGGTCGGCGAAGGGCACATTCCGCTCGCCGCCACGCCTGCGCCCTCGAGTGCCGCACCGATCAGCGGCAGCCACGAGGCGGCCGAGGTGACGTTCGGCTTCGAGATGAGCGTCAAGCGGATCGCGGAAAGTCCGCGGGTCACCAAGCCCTACACCGACGACCAATGGGACCGCATCGTCACTGCGGGGCACTCTGTCGATCAGAGGCTCGAGGCGGGCGACGTGCGGCTCAGCATGGGCGGCGAGCCGACGTTCGTCTCGATCGACGACATGGACGGGGCGGAGTGGAACACGTCCGCCGTGGGGCCGACGAAGCGGCGGCTCGCCGAGGATCTGGTGCGGCGCCTCCGGGACAAGTTCGCGCCGGGTGGGCTGCTGCACTACGGTCAGGGCAAGTGGTATCCCGGCGAGCAGTTGCCGCGCTGGGCCTTCGCGCTCTACTGGCGTGCCGACGGTCAGCCGCTGTGGGAAGATCCGGGGCTGATCGCGCGCGAGACAGAGACGCGCTCGCCGGCCATCGCCGACGTGCAGCGCTTCACGCAGGTGCTGTGCGACCAACTCGGGCTCCCCCCCGACAGCGCCATCGCCGCCTACGAGGACGCCGGGCACTTCGCGCTGATCGAGCAGAAGCTGCCGATCAACATGTCACCAACCGAGAACAAGCTCTCCGATCCGGCCGAACGCGCGCGCCTCGTCAAGGTGTTCGATCGCGGGCTCGACACGCCGACCAGTTACGTGCTGCCGATCCAGGTCTGGCATACGGAAGATCGCGGACGGCGCTGGGTGACCGAGCGCTGGGCCATTCGACGGGACAAGCTCTTCCTGGTGCCGGGCGACTCGCCGGCCGGATTCCGGCTGCCGCTCGGGTCGCTGCCATGGTTGCCGGCAGCGCTCACGCCCCAGATCCAGCCGCGCGATCCGTTCGATGCGCCGGCGCCTTTGCCCGAGCG